>CAZGYL010000093.1:0-11628 GCA_964529985.1 uncultured Planctomycetia bacterium
CGGAGCGGTCAGGTGGTTTTTCGATGTGCCGTGTCCGGCTGAATCCATACCGCCCCAGGCGGTGCTTACACTGGTTGATCAAGCGGTTTACAGAGCGGTTGGTTCGCCGCCGGGTCCCGTGCACCTGAATTGCATGTTCCGCGAACCGCTTGCTCCCACCGGCCCCAAGAAGGATTTCTCGCCCTACCTTGCACCTGTACGATCGTGGCTTTCCGGAGACGGGCCTTTTACGCATTACTCGCCGAAGCGCTCCGATTCCAGTGCGGCTGCAGCCGAAGCAGTCCGGTTGCTTGAAGAATGCGAACGGGGATTACTCGTTTTCGGGGAACTTGCAGGAGAATCACAAAGAAGAAGCGCTCGATTGCTCGCGCGGCGTATGGCCTGGCCGGCCTTACCCGACATTCTCTCGGGCCTGAGGCTCGGAGGCTCAATTCCGCCCTTTATCCCCCTTTTTGAACACCTTGTTGAATGCAAAAGTTTCCGTGAATCCTGCCGCCCGGATTCGGTGCTGCAGATAGGCGGTCCGCTTGTTTCAAAAGCATTCGGCCGGTGGATGGATTCAGTAAGACCGTCCAAGTACCTTCTTGTTGCGGATCACCCGGAGCGGCAGGATCCCGAGCACCTTGTCACGCATAGGTTCGAGGTGGATCCGGCCCGATTCTGCGATGCGCTCGCAGCTCTTTGGCCCTGCCGTTCAACAGAGCCCTGGCTTGGGTTTTGGCAGCGTGCGGAAGAAGCTGCCTGCCGGGTTATCAGCCGGGAGGTTTGGGAAACCGATCGCCTTAGCGAACCTTGGGTGATATGGGCTGTAAGCAGGCATATCGGAGCTGAGCACTTCCTCTTCTTCGGGAACAGCCTCCCGATACGGCAGGCGGGGCTTTTCGCCGATCGATCGGGCTCCGCGCCTCGCGTGGGAGCCAACAGGGGCGCGAGCGGGATCGATGGAATCGTTGCAAGCGCAAGCGGCATGGCTGCTGCATTCGGCGCTCAGGGAACGGTTGTGCTCGGTGACCTTTCCATGCTTCACGACCTCAATTCCCTGGCATTGGTTCACAAGTTGGCGCTGCCCTTGACACTGGTCGTGATAAACAATCACGGAGGTGGAATCTTCTCGCTTCTGCCTGTTTCCGAGTGTAAAGATATTTTCGATATTTTTTGGGTCGCTCCTCACTCCTACTCGTTCGAGGGAGTTTGCAGGCAATTCGGCATCCGTTACGAGCGGCCTGCAACCTGCGAAGCCTTCATGAAGGCGTATCTTGCTTCGTTCGAAGCTCCGGAGCCGGTGCTCATAGAGGTCGAGACCGACAGCGCTGCGAACAAGTGGCTTTACGACAGAATCCAGCAGGCGGTGGCACAGGAGGTTGAAAAGATACGGTGAGCGCCGCACTGGAAGCTGTATGGTTGAAGACGGGAAACTGCAGGAAGGAGGTCCAATGGGTTCGATCGATTGGAAGGAAGCGGGATCCTTTACGGACATTTTCTACCATAAGGCTGAAGGGATCGCCAAGATCACAATCAACCGGCCCCATGTGCGGAATGCATTTCGCCCGCTTACGGTGCGGGAGATGGACGAGGCGCTGCGTGACGCATGGGAGGACCCTCAAATCGGTGTCATTATCTTGACCGGCGCGGGCACCGAAGCTTTTTGTGCGGGAGGAGACCAGAAGGTGAGGGGGGAGTCGGGGTACCGTGATGAATCGGGTGTGCACAGACTGAATGTTCTTGAGTTCCAGCGTCATATCCGTTCTTGTCCCAAGCCTGTCATTGCAATGGTTGCGGGTTATGCTGTGGGGGGAGGGAACGTTCTGCAGTTGCTTTGCGACCTGACCATCGCGGCTGAAAACGCGGTTTTTGCACAAGCCGGCCCGAAAGTGGGTTCTTTTGACGGCGGGTACGGTGCTTCGTACTTGGCACGTGTGGTGGGCCAGAAGAAGGCGCGCGAGATATGGTTTCTCTGCAGGCGGTACACCGCAAGGGAAGCCCTGGAGATGGGGCTTGTAAACGCCGTGGTGCCGCTTGACCGCCTGGAGGAGGAAACAGTGGCGTGGGCCCGCGAGATCCTGGCCAATTCTCCAACCGCCATCCGCTGCCTGAAGGCTGCATTTAACGCCGATTGCGACGGCCAGGCGGGACTCCAAGAGCTTGCAGGGAATGCAACCATGCTCTTTTACATGACCGAGGAAGCTCAGGAGGGAAGAGACGCGTTTCTCCAGAAACGAAAGCCGGACTTTTCAAAATTTCCGCGGCAACCCTGAGCTATGGCTTCTGCGGGAGTATGGCTTACAGCTTCGCGGCCCAAAACTCTCGGAGCCGCGGTAGGCCCTGTGGTTATGGGCACCGCTGCAGCGGCCGCCGCCGGTGGTTTACACATTCCGAGCGCCGTTGCCGCGCTTCTCGGCGCGTTGCTTATCCAAGTTGGGACGAATCTCGCAAACGATTACTTCGACTACAAAAGAGGCGCTGATTCGGAAGAGAGGATCGGGCCTGTGCGTGTTACCCAGGCCGGGCTCGTCGATCCCCCGCAGGTACTTAAAGCAACCGTCCTTGTTTACGGCGCTGCGGTCTTGGTGGGCGCATACCTTGCAGCCAGAGCAGGCTGGCCTGTTGTGATAATCGGATTGAGCTCGATTCTCTGGGGAATCCTCTACACGGCCGGCCCGTTGCCTCTCGGCTACGTGGGACTGGCGGACCCTTTCGTTCTCGTTTACTTCGGCCCGGTTGCAGTCGCGGGCACTTATTATGTGCAATGTCTTTCAGTGGATTGGCGTGTTGCAGCGGTCGGTTTTGCGCCGGGTCTCTTTTCAGTCGGTATTCTCACTGTGAACAATCTCCGCGATATTGAAGGCGACAGGCGTGCAGGCAAGAAGACTCTTGCGGTCAGATTGGGAAGGCGTGGAGCGCGGATTCAGTACACAATATGTATTCTTCTGGGAGCGCTTCTTCCTTTGATTGTAGGTCTTGCCGCCGCTTGGCCGCCTGTCCGGTCGGGCGCTCTGTGCGCGTCGGTGCTGCTTGCAGCAGCGCCTGTGTTGCGCACCGTATGGAGGAAGGACACAGGGCATGATCTTAACCGCGCGCTTGCACAAACCGGATTTCTTTTGCTCCTGCTTTCAGCCTGCTTTTCAACAGGACTTTTTCTGTGAGGAATCGGGTGGAACTGAAGTTGAGCTCAATTCGGCTTTTTCGTTACGAACTTGCGCTGCGGAAACCCCTTCCGGGCCGAGCCGGAGTAGTGCGCCGCCGCGAAGGGGTGCTTGTCGCCCTGGAAGCCGAGGGGCATGTAGGGTGGGGGGATGCGGCTCCGATTCCCGGAGTAAGCGCGGAGGGAATCGAACAGGCTGCAGGTGAGCTTCTTGAAGCAGCCGCTCTTCTTAAGGGAAGCAGGTGCCTGGCGGGCGAGGAAGTGGTTTTTGAAAACGCGGATCTGAGCTCATTCTGCACTTCGGTGCGCTTTGCACTTGAGACGGCGGCTTTGGGTGCTGCAGCCCATCTTGAGGCAAAAGATCTTGCCGGCTTTATCTGGGAGGAGCCGCGCGGGGAGCTCATTGTTAATGCCCTTGTCGGAGGAGATGCAAAGAACTGTGTTGCTGAAGCACGTGCAGCCGTGGAGGCTGGTTTCTCCTGCCTGAAGCTTAAAGTGGGAGGGGATCCTCAGCTTGCTGCGCGGACTATAGGCGAAGTGCGACGCGCGGTCGGCCCCCTGATCGGTCTCAGGCTTGATGCTAATCGGGTTTGGCCGCTGGAGGAGGCCTGCAGGTTTGCCTGTTTGGTCTCCGAATACCGGATCGAGTACCTGGAGGAACCTGCAAGGGATTGGGAAGGTGTTTTGAATCTGGTGGAACAGGGGAGATTTCCGCTTTCTGTTGCTTTGGATGAAACCCTTTCCGAGTTTACGGTGGAATCGCTTTACACCCTGCCCACGGACGTTACTTTGGTCTTGAAGCCCACCGTGCTTGGGTTTACTCGAGCTCTCCAGTTTGCAAAAAAGGCTGAAGCGTTCGGAATTGCTGTTGTAGTTTCCGCCTGTTTTGAATCAAGTGTAGGACTATCGGCGCTAGCAGCACTTGCTTCAGGCTGTAACTCGAAGCGGGAGGTGCCGATGGGGCTTGCTACGGGGTTGTACCTGTCGGACGATGTGACCTCCATGCCTCTTTTGCCCCGGCGGGGTAGGCTTGAGGTGCGGGATTGCGAAGTGGAACTTGAACGCTTAAGGCCGTTTGATCATGAGTAAGGAGCTCTGTCCCGTCGCCCGGGCGGCGAAGTCTTTTCCCGGGGCACCGGCTCTTTTTGATTCTGCAGGCCGGGTTGAGTACCGGGAATTCGATCGGCTTGTAGAGCAGGCCTCAGGTGTTTTGTTTGAAGTCGGAATCCGGCCGGGCGATCGGGTCGCATTGTTAGCCGCCCCCGGTGTCAAAACGGTGTCTTTTATCTTCGCGCTTTTTCGGCTCGGTGCGGTCGTCTGCCCGCTTAATTTACGCTACCCGCCTTCGCTTCTTGAGAACGTGATCAGGGCTTTCGGGATCAAGTACCTGCTTGTCGGGCAAGAGCAGGCTGAGCTCGGCGGTAGAGTGTTCCCCAGGCCGCTGGTTATTGAAAGAGCATGGAGTGTAAGCGGGAAGCCGGTGCATGAGACGGTGGATCTTGAAAGCGAGGCAACGATTCTTGCAACTTCAGGTTCGACAGGGCTACCCAAGGGCGTTGTGCATGCGCTTCGCAGTCACATACTGAGCGCAATCGGTGCCGCGCGGAACATGCCTCTTGCCCCGGGCGACAGGTACCTTCTGAGTCTGCCCCTTTACCATGCAGGGGGACTTGCGATTCTCTTCCGTACGATTCTTTCAGGTGCCGCTTGTGTTGTTGCACCTTCCAAAGCCGGTCTCCCCGAGGTGATAGAGAATTTCGGGATAACCCACCTTTCGCTTGTCGCTACGCAGCTTAAGCGGCTTGTGGAGCAAGGAGCCGGCTGCAGAGAACGCCTGAGAACTTTAAAGGCTGTCCTTGTTGGAGGCGGCCCTGTACCTTCCGCTTTACTTGAGCGGGCGCTCGAACTGGGATTCCCGATTCACACCACCTACGGCCTGACGGAGACAGCCTCACAGGTTACAACCACACCGGCCGGAACTGATCTTGACGATCTCAAGACAGCGGGTCGGGTTTTGCCCTACCGCCGGGTGCACTGCGCTGAGGACGGGGAGATCATGGTAGGTGGAGCTGTTCTTTTCCGGGGTTACGCAACCGCCGGCGGAATAAGCGCTTCTCCCCTTCAGGAGGGGTGGTTCAGAACCGGTGATCTGGGCGTCTTGGACGACAGAGGCCGCTTGAAGGTGCTCGGTAGAAAGGACAGGATGTTTATTTCCGGGGGCGAGAATATCCACCCGGAATTTATAGAGAATGCTCTTTTGAGCGTGGAGGGAGTCAGAGAGGCGGCGGTTGTACCTGTAACCGACGCCCAGTTCGGCAGGAAGCCTGTGGCGTTCGTTCGAACGTTAAGCGGCCAGGTCGATTCGGAGAAATTGCGCAGCGAACTGGAAGCCCTTCTGCCGCGTTTCATGATCCCGCGCAGCTTTTTCTCTTTCCCGCCGGGAGGATTGGGACTCAAGCCTTCGCTTTCCCTTTTGCAGAGGTTGGCTGAAGAAAGGCTCAGTGAATCGGCCTGAGAGAAGTTAAGTCCCTTACTCTTCTTCCAGCGTTTCAAGTACCGCTATGACTTTCGGAGGTAATGCGACAGGTTTGCCGCTTTGCTTATCGACCGCAACATGCACGGTCGAGCCGGTTGCGAGGAGATCGCCCGCTGAATTCGTCATCGTGAAAAGGAGGGTGAAGGACGTAACACCGCGGCGTCCCGTTTTCACCTCCACTTTGACGGTTTCGCCGGCTTCGGCGGGTTTCTTGAACTGCCCTTCGGCATGCACTATCGGAAGGAGAAAGGTCTCTTCTTTGATTGTGGCCCCGAGCGGGAGTCCCCGCTCCGCCATCAGGCTTTCGTAAGCCTGGTGGAAAAGGTCAAAGGCTCTTGCAAAGAAAAGCACACCGGCTGGATCCGCATCCTGAAAGCGAATCGGCAAGTTTATCGAGAACACGGCTGCCTCCCGACTAAGTCCGTTGTTTCCGGTAGCAAAGCCCTTGCTTACAGAAAAGAGGCTACACGATACCGTACCGGAGGTACAGGGCTTCCTACCGAACCCGCCCGCCGTCCACAGCGGAAGCTTGCAGCCCGCGCCGGGATCTTTCAAGCGGAAGCCCTTTCAGTCCTTCTGCGTGCAAGAACTCCCAGTGCCATTACCACAAGAAGCAAGGCTCCCCAAGCTGCCTCACTTGCATACATACTCACTCTGAGCATATTAAGGCCGCTTGCCAGGAATTGAAGCGCCACAACGGCAAGAATCACTCCTGCTACACTCCCGCGCCCTCCTGCAGGATCCACACCTCCGAGGATTGCAGCCAAAACGGCTTGTAGGAGGTAAGAGGTTCCGTAGTCGGCTTTTGCGGAGTTCGTGCGCGCGGCCATAAGAAGGCCTGTCGAGCCGGCCAAGATGCCGCAGAGCAGATAAGTGAGGAAAAGATGGCGCTCAATGCGAATTCCGCAGAAACGGGCGGCCCTTTCATTTGAGCCTATAAGGAACAGCCTCGCCCCGAAGGCCGTACGGTGGAGGATAAAAGCTGCAAAAAGTGTAACGGTGCAAAAGATCAGGATCGGCATCGGAATCCCGGCAAGGCGGCCGTTTCCCAGAAAGAGGAAGGCCTGCGGAAGGCCGAAGACGGCCGGACCTCCGGTTACAACGAGGGCCGCTCCGAAATAAAGCTGCATGGTGCCTAAGGTGGCGAGAATAGGCGGGATTCGAAGTTTTGTTACAAGAAGTCCGTTGCCTGCACCGCACAACGCTCCCACAGTCAGGCCCGACGCTATGCAGAAGGCCGAAGCTGCGCATTGCGGAACGTTTTCAGCACGCAAAGCGCCCGCAAGCAGCGCGGCGAGCACCGCCGATAGGTTTGCCGTGCTTACTACGGAAAGGTCAATACCGGCTGTAACGAGTGAAAAGACGATCGCCAAGGAAAAAATTCCGAGTTCAGGGAGCTGGTAGGCCATTGAGATGAAGTTGCGCGCGGTGGGGAAACTCTGAGGCCGTAAGAAGCTCATCAAGAGGAATATGCCTGCTGTAAGCGCAGCAAGCAGGGCTACGTGCCCGAGGCCGCTGCCTGTGGGCTTTTTTCGGAAAAAGCGCAGTCTTTTTATCATTGCCCGCCGTTGCTCCTGCCGCCTTTAAGCACTCCTGTTGCAGCTGCGCTTGCAACAAGAATCCCGCCTACCACGACACGCTGCCAACTGGAAGGCACGCCCAGCAGAATCAAGCTTCTTGTCACAACGACAAAGAGCCCGACGCCACAAAGCAGCCCCGGAACCGAGCCCCGGCCGCCCGTTATGCTTGCACCTCCCAAGACCACGGCTGCGATCACATCGAGCTCCGATCCCACAAGATCGAACGGATTGGCGTTACGCATCCGCGCTGCATGGATCATGCCCGCAGCGCCTGAAAGGGAACCAAGCAATGCATAAACAAGAAACTGTATCCGTGCAACCGGGAAGCCGACGCGCCTTGCAGCTTCGGCGTTTCCTCCGAAGGCATAAACACCTCTTCCCAAAAGCGTCCTCTGGAGGAAAATGTGCGCCGCAAGGGCGCAGAGCGGGAAGGAAAGCACAAACAGCGGGAGACCGACACGCTGCCCGCCGGCGGTTGAGAATTCGATCAAGCGGTAAGTTGCAGGGAAAGTCAGGCAGGCGGGCAGATCGGTTATCATTCGGGTTCCGACAAACGTTAGAAGCAAACCGTGGAAAAGACCCGCCGTCCCGAGAGTGACTATAAGTGCCGGCAGGTTCAGCGAGACCACAAAAAGAGCGTTGAGAAGACCGAGTATCGTTCCTATGCCCAAAGCAACCGCCGGGGGAAGCCAAAGCGGTGCGTCCGGAGCGACGGAAGCGAAAATCTTCGCCGTAACGTAAAGGCTGCACGCTCCTATGGCGGTGAAAGAAATGTCGATTCCGCCTGCCAGCATCACAAGAAACTCCCCCAAGGCGAAAAGCCCGAGCACGGTTGCGGCACTGAGGAGATCCGCAATGTTTTCCGGAGAAAGAAACGAGGGGTTCGCAAGAGCGATCGCAGCACAGACTGCACTCAGAACGCAAAGAAGCGCGCGCTCGTAAGGGCCGAAGCCGCTTCTCATGGTTCACCTCAATCGGGCCAACTCACTGCAAAGACGCGCTGTGTCCGCGCCCGTCAACTGTGCTTCGATTCTCCCGCGGTGAAGCAGGAGCACCCGACGGCAAAGACGGGCGAGCTCAGGCGGATCGTCCGAGACCACCAGCAGCCCGGCACCCTGTGCAGCCATGGCGGCAAGGCGGCGGTGGATCTCTTCTTTCGCTGCTACGTCCACTCCGACGGTCGGGCGGTTTAAGAGGAAAAGCTCGGCGTTTGTCGCAAGCCACCTGCCTAAAAGCACCTTTTGCTGGTTGCCTCCCGAAAGGCTGCCTACCGGTGCGTCCGGTCCGGCGCTCTTTATCGCCAACTTGCTTATCCACTTTCGTGCGAAGCCGCGCAGGTGCGCAGGTGTTACGGTCCCCAGCGGCCCGCAGAGGTAGTCAAGCACGGAGGCCGCAAGGTTAAGGGCTGTTGAGCGCTCGACAAAAATGCCTTCTGAAAGCCTGTCTTCAGGCAGGTATGCGATTCCGGCGCGTACGGCTTCATTGGGATTGCGCAGGTGCAAAACTCTTCCGGCAAGCTTCACGGTGCCGGCCTCAGGAGGGACCAAGCCGAAAAGGCTTTGAAGCAGAGCACCTCTTCCTGCGCCGCGCAGTCCGGCAAGCCCCAGGATTTCGCCGCGGCGGAGTGTGAAGCTCACATCATGAAATGCTCCCTGGCGTGTAAGGCCGCGTACCTCAAGCAAGGGTTCTCCGAGGGGCGTATGCGGGGCTGAAGCTTCGCTCTTTACGCTCCGCCCTGTCATCGCTTCGCTCAGTTTGGCTGCGTCGAAGTCCGCAGTGGGCCCGTAGGCCGCGGTGCGGCCGTTACGCAGAACCACAATCGTGTCGCTTGCAGCAAGAATCTCCTCCAGCCTGTGGCTTACAAAGAGAACCGCTATGCGCCTGCGCTTAAGCTCCCCCACTACTTGAAGGAGCCTCAGTGCTTCACGGTGGGTAAGGGCGGCGGTCGGCTCGTCCATGATCACAACTTGCGCACCCTGAAGAAGAGCGCGGGCGATTGCTACGAGCTGGCGGTCGGCACGGGAGAGTTCTCCGAGAGGGCGCCTGAGCTCAAGCTTCAGTGCAAGTTGGTCCAAGACGCGCCGTGCCGTCTCCTCCACCGATTTGGGGCGGAGGAAAATCCGGCGCTGCTCAAGGAAAGTGTTGAGCGCCAGATTTTCAGCTACAGTAAGGTTCGGGAAGAGGGCCAGATCTTGATAGATGACCTGGATTCCGGCTCGAATCGCCTGGCGCGGCGAAAGAAAGGGCTTCGCCTCTCCTTTTATAACGATACGGCCGGCATCGGGACGCAGCACTCCGGCGAGGATTTTTATGAGAGTGGACTTGCCGGAACCGTTTTCCCCTGCAAGGCACAATACTTTTCCCGCCTGAAGCTGAAGCGATACTCCCTCAAGGGCGCGCACGCCTCCAAAGTGCTTCTTAATGCCGCGGGCTTCAAGAAGAGAAGGCATCAGAAAGGGTACCGGTCCATGTTCTCGCGCGTGACATCAACCCAGGCGTTTCCGTAAAACAGGTTCGGTTTCTCGGGGTCGCGCTTGATTTTCCTGTAGCCGGGAACGCCGAGGTCCATGTCGTCGTTGAGCTTTTTCCCCTCAAGCAGCATGACGGCGATCTTGTTCATCACGTATCCCGCATCAGCAGGGTCCCAGAAGCTTATAAGCTTTACGCTTCCGCTTTCAATGAATTGCCTGCATTGGGAAACGAGGCCCGAGCCTACCACGGCCACGCGGTCCTGAAGGCCCAGTTCCTGAACGGCAAGCCCGGCGCCGGCCGCGGTTGTTGATGCGCTTCCTTGAATGCCTTTCAGATCGGGGTATCGCTTGAGCAGTTCTTTGGTTTTTTCATAAGCCGTATTCTGGTCGTCGTACTCTTCGATCCGGGGACAAGCAAGCTTCATTTTCGGGTACTTTTCGCGCTGCCTTGCGATTGCCGCATCAACCCATTCGTTGTGTGTTCTGGAGGTGAGGCTTCCCACAAAAACTGCATAAAGCCCCTCCCGCCCCATAAAGCGGGCCAGGTGATCCATAAGGTGGGCACCGTAAAGCGCGTTGTCAAAAGCTTCTATGATGGCATCGGCGTTTTTCTGATTCGACGCCTCGTGACAGACCACCACAATGCCTGCCCGCCGTGCCCGCTGAAGTACAGGTTCCAAGGCTTCCACTGAGAAAGGTACCACGCAGATCGCGTCGACACCTTGCGCGATCAGGTCCTCGATTATCCTGACCTGGGCCGCGGCGTCCGCTTGCGCCGGCCCACGCTGAAAGCAGTCGTGACCGGTCAGGCGCGCGAACCTCCGCACGCCTTCCTCCATTCGGTTGAACCAGGCGATCCCCTCGCGCTTTACGACCGTTGCGATCGTGTAGCGTTTTCTGGTTTTTGCGCCGGAGGGAGGGTTTGCGCTTTCGCTCGTGCAGCCCAAAAGCCCGAAAATAACGGCCGTCAGGGCAAGAGTTCTGAGGATCATCGGGACCTCCCGGAAACAAGACCTGAAGAGAAGACCGTTAAGCCTTCTCCGCTGCAGGGACAGTCTACAAATCCCTGCGCCTTGTGACAACGGCTGCGCGGGAAGTCTCCCTGCTTTTGGAGCGGTCAACACTTGCGGACCCGTGCACCGTTCTGGTACAGTATGGCCTGCCGGTACGATGCAAAGATCCGGCGGGCAGTGTGCGTGAGGGCGCCATGCAAAGCGAACTTGAAGAAAAGATCCGCAAACACCTTGCTGAGGCCTCGGACAAGGATATCCGGCCCGAGCGGATTACGCCCGAGATGTCGCTCAGGGAGGATCTGGATTTCAATTCGTTGAGCGCCGTCGAGCTGGTCATGCAGTTGGAACAGGAATTCGGAGTGGAGGTTTCCGACGAGGAGCTTGAGACTCTTCAGACGGTGGGGGATGTCTTCTCGTTGGTTGATAAGAAGCTGCGGGACCAGGCGAAGGAAGCATCGTGAGACGGCGTGTCGTTATTACGGGTGTGGGGATAATCTCCTGCCTGGGCAACAGCTACCGGGAGGTGGTGGAGAGCCTTAAGGCAGGGCGTTCGGGTATCCGATTTTATCCGCGCTGGGCCGAGCTGGGGCTGAGAACCACAATCGGTGGCAAAATCGAGGGTTTTGAAGATTGCCTCCAGCGCGCCGGCTTGACCAGGAAACACATCGCAAGTATGCCCCGCGCAACCCAGTACTGTGCCGTGGCTGCAAAGGATGCGCTCGCTGATGCAGGCTGGGAGCAAGACAGGGCGAGCAACGACAAGACCGGATGCCTGGTTGGAGCAGGCGTCTGTTGCGTGCGTACGATCTACGAAAACAGTGCGCTCTTGTATGTGGGGAAACCCAGGAGGATAAGCCCCTACACGATCGTGCGTTCCATGGCGAGT
>CAZGYL010000094.1:0-11622 GCA_964529985.1 uncultured Planctomycetia bacterium
GCCCTAAACGCGTCGCAAGGGATAGCTCTTCTCGCGTCTTCCCTCCTCGCGTATTTTGAAATCTATTGGGTGCGGAATACTTGCTCAGAGGAAAGACGCGAGAAGGCCGACTCCTCACGGCACAGCGAGCGAACCTAAGCGTCTGCCCGCCCTAAACGCGTCGCAAGGGATAGCTCTTCTCGCGTCTTCCCTCCTCGCGTATTCCTTATTACTTGGCGGTGCAGGGAACCGCGCAGCCTACATCCTCGACATCCTCCTTCTTGTAGGTGGCGCAACCGGGATGCGAAGCCGGCGTGATCGCTGCCCCGTCCGGTGCGATCAAGGGTTGCCCACCGAAGAGGTAACCGAGAATCGTCACAGCATCAGCGATATTCACGCCGCCGTCGTCATTGGCATCAGCCGCCTTCAAACAACCCGGTTCGGCCTGACCGCCGAAGAGGTATCCCAGCAGCGAGATCGCGTCAGCGATGTTCACGGCTCCATCGCCGTTGACCTCGCCCATGTAGACGTTGACGCCCTGAGGCTGCGCTCCGCATTCGTCGGGATCCAGGCAAACCTTGAAGCCCGTGGTGATCGGATTTTGATCCACGTCCTCAAGGCGCACACCGAAGTTCCAGTCTCCGCCACCTTCAAAGATCTTCACCATAAGGCGGTGCAATCCGGCGGTGACAGTCACGGGATCGCTGTGATCCTGCGGTCCGCCTCCACCCCAACCACGCGGAATCGAGTTCACCCACACCTCCTGGTCATCAAGCCAAATGCCGATTGAATCGTCACTGCCACAAGCGAACCGAACTTCCATGTCCTCTTCGACCAGCACGTAGCACACAGCGTACGCCATTACGTTGTCCTGGGCGTCATAAAGGTTGGGGTTCTGGAAGTCGATCGCCTCGTTGGCATCACGCCAAGCCACCCACATTGGAACGCCGTTCGGGTTCACCTGTGGCCCAGTGGGCGCAAGCCCCGTTGACGCAGCAATCGCGTAATCCGTCTCAATTTCTTCACCCGCACGCGGCATGACATCAAGATCCGTCACGTCGCCGTCGGTCAGATAATCTTGGCGAATGGCGTCAACACCGGGATTGTTTCCACCGGTTTGCATGTAAGGACCAAGGATCAGCCAGGTCGTGATAAACCCGCTTGCCATTATCGGGTAATCCGTACCGAAAGCGCTCTGCCCGCCCACGCCGAAACTCAGCTCGTTTCCGGCCTCAAGAACGGCGCCTGCGATCCCCATGGTCGCGCCCGTGACAGGGCCGTCGGCCGTGTAACTCAACTCCGTTATGCCGGCCAACTGTGCCGCCGGGATCTGCCACGTCACTTGGCCGTCGCTGAAAGTTCCGTTGTTGGAGATGTCCTTCGCAGTCCAACCCTCCGGCAGGTACTCCACGATCGTAACGTCACCTGCAGCTTCGCACCCACCGCCAGGCTGCCTCACCTCACTGAGGGAAAGCGATACCTCAAGGCCGTCGCCTTCGGTATAGGCGGGGGTGGGAATCCCTTCCACGTCCAGAGTCGAGGGAAGCTGAAGCGACCTTGCCACGAGCACAGGCGGCACCGGACAGCCCGTAGGCGGCTCCAGAGTGATTTCGATACCCTCTATGATCGGCGTGCCGTCGAGGTTCTGGAAGCGCAGCCTGAATTGGAATCCCCCGCCTCCTTCAAAAACTTTGACCAGGAGACGGTTTACGCCGGGATTGAGGACCGCAGGAGCGGTGTCCTGAATCTCACCTGCGCCGCCTGGACCGCGCGGAATACTGTGGACCCAAATAGATCCTCCGTTGAGGATCACCTGGATCGAATCGTCGCTTCCCATGCCGACTTCGCACAAGATCGCTTCTCCGGTGTTGTTGATGACGTAGCAGGCCGCATAGGCCATAACGTCGTCGACGGTTCCATAGATTTCATACGGCACTGTGCCGTCATTCCCATCGTCTCCGTCATCGAACGTGATCGTGTCGGTGGCGTCGGACCAAGCAAGCCAAGTCGGCACTCCTCCCGGGTTGACTTCAGCGCTTGCAGGCGCAGCGGCAAGTCCATCGCTTGCGGCTTCACCGGCATAGTCGGTGTCAATCGTAGCCCCTTCCTCGGGCAGAATGGTCAACTCAGTTTGATCTCCGTCCGTCAGATAATCGCGCACGATATCCGCTTCCGCGGGGTTGGCACCTCCCTGCTGCATGTAAGGCCCCAGCACAAGCCACGTTCGAATGAAGCCGTTCCGATCAATGCCGCGGTCGTCAGCAGGGTAGATTTGGTTATCGCCTTCAATCGAAACCGAAAGCGGCTCGGCTATGTTGGACTCCGTCATCGTTCCCGAGAATTCGACGAACTCGGCAAAAGGCTTCTCCCCATCGCCTGGAGGCGTTGCCTTGTAGGTAAGAGTCTTGCCCTGAGTGATCGCAGCTCCGGTAAGCACCCACGTAATCTTGCCGTCGGCGAAAGTTCCGCCGTCCGAAATATCGCTTACCGTCCACCCTTCGGGAACATTTTCCTCAACAGTCAATTCGCTGGGAACCGCACAGTTCTCACTGGCCTCTCTAAGCGACGCGATCTCAAGGGTTACATCAACAGGCTTGCCTGGTTCGTACGCATCAACCTCCTGCCATTCAAGCATGCGCGTCGTCGAGCCGCGCAAGGTGCGAACCATCTTCCCAGGAGGCGTGATACATACTCCAGCAGGTAAGCTTGTAAGCTTCAGAGAATAAATCGACTGCTCGGCATTCGCACCTCCCGTTGAGGCCGTTACACCCAGAAGGCCCTCAAAAGGCATATAGTCCACAAATTCATGCGTTATGACGCGGTGCAGCGGGATCGGAGGCACGTGGTCTTCTGATCCGATGTCGACAGTGACCGTCGCATTCTGCACTTGGACCACGATATCGATCGTGAAACTGCCGGACTGGTCATAAAGGTCGAAACCGATCGCCTCGTCAGAAGCGCAACCGCTGTTCAAGTTCGCATCGTTGGGAATGCAGTCGCCGGGAGGGAATCCTGTCGGTGAGTACTCAACTCCAATGTGATTGGCGGCGGCGCCTGTACGCGGATCCAGCGCGCACGACTCACATGCTGCGTTATTACCGTAAATATCGAACTCAACAACTATCTGAGGGCCCGTGGTCATGTTTGTGACGGCCATGCCGCCGCCCCCGTCGCCGATACTGGTGGTCCTGGACAGATCGTCGGCTTGGATCAGCGTAATCGCCATTCCGTCGGCACCGCTGCCGCAGCAGATCTTAACCTTTGCTTCGAGCCTGAAATTGTTTATCTCAAGAAGTTCGTTGTAGAAAATCGTACCTCGCTGGCTGTTTTGCGCGGGCGTTACCACGATACGCTGCTCATTCGGATCCCAAGCAGCCGAACCGTTCAGGACCCAGTTTCCGCCTTGAGCGACGTTGGGATTGGAGGAAAAGTCCTCGTCAATGAGAACGGTTTCCCCTCCCCAAACCGAAATCGCCACGGCGAAAAGCAAACAAAACACCGTCACCGTGCGAAGTCTTCCAGGCATAGTCAGACCTCCTCTCAAGTCCAAAAAGCCCACAACCCACCCTTTGGTGCTTCACACATCGACCTCAGGAGCTCCTCCTGCGGGAGAAACCCCACTTTCTGACCTTCAAGTGCCAGTATAAACACCATGTGCTACAGGGTCAAGACAGGAGGGGCGCGGCCTTGAGACCCTGAAGCGGGTTTTATAAACCCCTTACACCGGCTGGAATTCGCCTTGTGCGCGGATCCCGGCCCTAATACAATTGGATTTGTTCGTTCCGTACGCCTTTGACGCGGAAGAAAGGAGGTGTGCCTATGAGGCGTACTTTCAGAAAGGCCGGGTTCACGCTGGTCGAGCTCCTCGTAGTGATACTTATCATCAGTGTATTGGCCGGCTTTCTCGTACCAGCGGTGTTCCAGGGCCGTAAGCGTGTTAAGCGTGTCCAGTGTATGAACCGGATCCGATCCGTCGGCCAGCTCGCTGTGGCTTACGCCGACGACAACCGCGGATTCCTGCCTGTGGCCAGCGGCGAGGAACCGCGGGCTTACGAGTCGTTCCAACTGCTGGTGAACGACATGGTGGACGCCCGCGACCCGAAGCTGTATGTGTGCCCCGCTTCTCAAGACATAGAGGCGGAAGCACCGGCTGACGGGGGGCCGTTTGAGCTGACCCAGGAAAACGTGAGCTACGCGTGGCGCAACAGGCGCCTGCGCACAAGCGGCGGAGTACGGGGCAAGACCCCGATCGGGTGCGACAACAGCATCGCGGATCCAAACGAAGGGATCGAAGAGAACCACGATGACGGAATGAACGTCCTCTATTTGGACACGTCCGTTGAGTGGCTCCCTCTGAAGGATCTCAGAAAGGATCAGACTTACTCGGAAGGCGGCTTGGAGGAGTGGCTGGCACAGCACAAGCTCGGGGTCTGAAGGTCCTGAAGTGCGTGCCGAAAAGCTGCTTCTGATGTGACCGCCAAAGAAAAAGAGAAACCGCGCGGCGTACGGACGAACGAAAAACGGCGGGCTTCTAGGCCCGCCGTTCGTTTTTCTCGGTTCAGCTTGAGAAGCGTCTAAGGCAAAGCTTGGGTAGACTCGTCGGATTCCTCGATCTCAGCTCCCGGCAGATCCTCACTTATTCTGTACCGCTCACTCAGCCATTCGCCTAAATCAATCAACCGGCAGCGCTTGCTGCAGAAAGGATAAGTCTTTGTCAGTTCGCCTTCAAAACGAACTTCTCTGCCGCATACGGGGCACCTGCGCGGCCGCATGTCAACTCCCCGCCGCCCCGATTTCTCTCACCCCGAGGCGGCTTTCGTTTCCTTTGACTTTGAACTTTCAGAGGTTTTCTTCTCTGAAGAACCGCCGGCTGCTTCTTGTTCTTTTTTCTGCTGCGCCTTATAAGACTCGCTCCTGTAGTCGGTGATATAGAACCCGCTGCCGCGGAAGATCAGTCCGGCGCCGGCCCCTATCCGCCTTCGCAGGCCCCGCGGCGCACCGCAATGCGGACATTTTCTCTTGGGCCCCTCGGTAATGCTTTGGAAGAACTCACAGCGACGCCCGCACTCTCGGCATTCATACTCGTACGTCGGCATTTTCAGGCCTCCTCCTGCGATGCCTCCTCCGGTGCTGCTTCGGCCTGGTCCGAGCTGTCTCCGGCCCCTGAGTCACCCCGGGGGTTTCGGGCCACAACAACCTGGGCCGGGCGTATCACCATTCCGTCCATAACGTATCCGGGCCTCAGGACCTCCAAAATAGTCCCGGTCGGCACTTTTTCCGTCATCTCCTCCCGCAGGGCTTCGTGCACCTGCGGATCAAAACGCCCGTCACCTGTAGCGACCTGCTCTATGTTCCAGTGCGAAAAAACATTGCTCAATTTGTCACGAAGAAGCTTAAGCACCTTTGAGACTTCTTCAAGGTCGATCTCACCTTCCACCGCCTGCATGAGGCGTTCCAGGTCATCAACAACAGGCAGGAGATCTTTCACAAAATCGCGCACCTTGGCCGCTTCCCAAACCGGCCGGTCCCGCTTGACTCTCTTCTGGTAATTCTCAAAGTCTGCAACCGTACGTTGGAGCTGCTGGAAAAGGCGGTCCCGTTCTTCGGCCTTCGACTTAAGTTCTTGATACACTTCTTTAGGCAAGGTGACCTCACCAACCTCCGAATCCGAAGGCGCGCGATCCTCGTTCCGCCCTTCCGCCGACTTCTCACCGGCGGTATAAAGAGCCTCTTGCGCCTGATCCTTTTTTTCCTCGCTCATAACCGTATTCTCACTTCGTCTCTGCTCGTGCTGCGGTTCGACCTCAAGACTCATAACCGAAGTACTCTTTCAGTTTCGCCAGAAAGGATCTCAACTTCGGCATTCCCGACCGATCCTCTTTCTCCAGTTTCGCAAGCTCTTCGAAAAGCTTCCGCTGCTTCGGGGTGAGCCTTTTTGGAGTCTCCACAACAACCCTCAGCAGCTGATCCCCCCGGCCGCGACCCTCCAGGTGCGGAAACCCTTGGCCGCGCAGGCGCAGCACTTCGCCCGAGGCGATCCCCGCCGGGATCTTCACCTCGGCCGTGCCGTACAGAGTCGGCACAACAACTGTGGCACCCAGAGCGGCCTGGGAGAACGTAATCGGCACTTCGCATATAACGTCGTCCTCGTATCGTTCAAATACCGGGTGGGGCTGCAAGCGGATCACCACCTGCAAATCCCCGTCGGGTCCCCCCCGGACTCCTGCATTTCCGAAACCCTGCTTCACAAGTCGGGTTCCGTCCCGCACGCCCGGGGGAATCTCAACCGTCAAGTCCGTCGTCTCAAGCACCGTCCCGCGACCGCCGCAGGTCCTGCAGGGCTCAGAGACGTTCACCCCTTCTCCCCGGCAATGCGGGCAGGTGGTGCGCACGCTGAAAAACCCTTGCGCGGCCAGCACCTGCCCGGCGCCGCCGCAGGTCCTGCAGCGCTGGAGCCTTCCACCGGGCGCAACCCCTGTACCGTCGCATCGCCTGCAGGCCGCCTCCCGTCTGAGGCTGACCTCTTTCACTGTGCCCCTGGCAGCCTCTTCAAAGGTAAGCGCCAACTCGATTCTCAGGTCGGCGCCCGCGCGGCCTGTCGTACGGCGGCGGGTCGTCCTCCGCCCGCCGAAAGGCCCGAAAAAGTCGTCGAATATGCCGCCGCCGAATATATCGCCGAACGCGGCGAATATATCCTCAACAGTATGGAACCGAGGCCCGCCTCCGGCGCGCACGCCGTCATGGCCGAACTGGTCGTAACGGCGCCTTTTTTCCGGATCGCTGAGAACCTCATAAGCCTCAGCGAGTTCCTTGAACCGCTGCTCAGCCTCCTTGTCACCCGGATTCTTATCCGGGTGATACTTCAGGGCCAGCGTGCGGTACGCCTTCTTGATTTCTTCCAGAGAAGCGTTCCTCGGAACCCCGAGTATTTCGTAGTAATCCTTGGGCATCGCCGCCTTCCCGGTGCCGGAACGATCGCAGCGGTTTGCAAAGATCAAGCCAACGACTTACGTCTTAAGTAAGACTCTTCGCACACACGTTCCCATCCATAATAGCCGCCCCCGCGCCGCTGCGGTACCTCCCCGGCCGGGAGGCCCTGCCCGAGTATCAGCTCAGGCTCTCTGCTACAGGTTCCTTCTCTTCCTTAAGTTCGCAGATAGCCGTCCCGGTTGCGATATTCAAAACCGCAATGCTGGCCGCGCTCTGAAGCGCAACCCTCATTACTTTGGCCGGATCAAGCACCCCGGCCTTGAAAAGATCCGTTATCTGGCCGGTCATGGCCTCATAGCCGACCCGGCCCTTTTTCTCCGCCACCAACTCGACAACAGCTCCGGGATCTTCCCCGACGTTCTCAGCGATCTGCCGGAGCGGTGCCTCAAGTGCTTTCAGCACTATCTGCTGCCCGTACTTCTCGTCGCCTCGCAGGCGAAGCTCCTCCTCAAGCCGCTGCTTGACCCGGATCCCGGCAGTGCCGCCTCCCGGGATAACCCCCTCCTGCACAGCGGCTTGGGTGGCGTTGAGCGCATCCTCAACCCGATCCTTGCGCTCCTTCGCTTCTTTTTCGGTCGCACCGCCGACATTGATAATGGCCACCCCGCCGGAAAGCTTGGCGAGCCGTTCTTGGAGCTTCTCCAAGTCGTACTGGCTCGTCGTCTGCTCCATGAGGTACTTGATTTGGTCCACCCGCCTCTGGATGTCCTTCTTGCGGCCCGCTCCCTTGTAGAGGGTGAACTTGTCCTTGGTCACGACAACCTTTTCACAGGATCCGAAGTGCTTGCGCTCAATCTTCTGGATATCGATACCACTGTCTTCGGAGACGAAAACCCCGCCGGTAAGAATCGCCAGGTCTTCCATCATGGCCTTCCGGCGGTCTCCGAATCCAGGAGCCTTGATCGCACAAACCTTGAAGCCCGTTCGGATTCTGTTGACTACGAGCACCGCAAGTGCTTCACCTTCAACATCCTCAGCCACTATCATGAGGGGCTTACCTTCCCTGGAGGCGACCTCCATCGCCGGGATAATGTCATATGCCGAGGAAAGCTTTTTCTCGTAAAGAAGGATCAGAGGCTCTTCCAGCACGCAGCTCATTTCTTTCGGGTCGGTCACGAAGTACGGTGAAATATAACCCCGATCAAGCTGCATGCCCTCAACGACTTCCAAATACGTCTCCGTGCGCTTGCCTTCTTCAACCGTGATAACTCCGTTTTCACCGACTTTTTCCATCGCTTCGGCGAAAAGATCGCCGACGTGCGGGTCGTTGTTCGCAGCTATCGTCCCTACGCGCCGTATGTCGTCCTCATCCCGGACGGCAACCGCAAGATCCTCTATGATTTCGACGGCTTTCTGAACGGTCTTTTCGATACCCCGGCGCAACGCCTGCGGATCAATGCCGGCCGCAACCAACCTGAAACCTTCTTTGAGCATCTCATGGGCGTAAATGATCGCGGTGGTGGTCCCGTCACCGACCGTGTCGTTCGTCTTTTCCGCAACTTCACGGACTATCTTCGCGCCCATGTTCTCGAAGGGATCCTCAAGCTCGATCTCTTTCGCCACGGTCACGCCGTCTTTGGTGGAACGCAGGCCGGAGAACTTCCCGGAGAAAAGCACGTTCTTGCCGGTCGGTCCCAGGGTCACTCTTACCGCACGAGCCACTTTATCAATCCCGGCGGCCAATCGACGCCGGGCCACGTCGTTCAGGAGCATCTGCTTCGCCATATATTCCTCCTCCTGTTTCCTATTTCTCTCACGCTGCTTTCACGCCTCTCGGCACCACCTGCGACACGGAGCCGGCCTAATAGCCGTAATCCTCCATACCTGCAGGGGCCTTCCGCTTTTTCTTACCTTTCTTTTCCTTCTTTTCCTTGGGCTTCTCGGTCACAACCGCCTCTGTTACAAGAAGCATGGTGGCTGCGCTTGCACCGTTCTCCAAGGCGGTCTTGACCACTTTGACCGGATCAATGATTCCGGCCTCAAACATGTCCACAAGTTCCCCCTTCACCAAGTCGAAGCCCCAGCCGGCCTTAGCCTTGCGCACCTCGCGCATGACCCGTGCCGGCTCGTAGCCGGCGTTCAACGCCAACTGTCTGATCGGGGCCTCAAGCGCCCCGCGCACGATCTCAATCCCGCGCTCTTCCTCGGGGCTGTCGCCTTTCAAGTTGTCAAGGACTTTTTGCGCGCGCAAGAGGGCCGCACCGCCGCCGGGCAGGATTCCCATTTCAACAGCGGCTTTTGTAGCCTCGTATGCACTTTCGGCGCGGGCCTTTTTCTCCTTCACTTCGCTTTCCGTAGCCCCGCCGATCGTAATCTGCGCAACTCCGCCCACAAGACTCGCAAGGCGCTCCTGGAGCTTCTCGCGGTCATAGCTCGAGGTCGTCTCCTCAAGTTCCAGGCGGATCTGCCGCGCTCTGTCTTCGATCGCTTTCTTATCTCCACAACCCTTTACGATCGTAGTGTCGTCGTTTGTAACTATGACACGGCGCGCGCGGCCGAGGTGGTCGGTGCTGATGCCTTTCGGCTCAAGCCCCAGGTCTTTCATAATAGCGGTGCCGCCGGTTGCAACCGCGATATCCCCGAGCAAGGCCTTCCGCCGGTCCCCGTAACCCGGCGCTTTGACAGCGCAGCAAAGCAGGTTGCCCCGAACTTTGTTGACGACCAGCGTCGCAAGAGCTTCCTTCTCTACATCCTCAGCGATAATGAGCAGCGGTTTGCGCTTCTTGAGCACCTTCTCAAGAATCGGGACCACCTGATTTACATTCGAAATCTTCTCCTCCATGATCAGGATATAGGGGTCCCGAAGCTCGCATACCATCTTCTCCTGGTCGGTTACAAAGTGGGGAGAAAGATAACCCCTGTCAAAGCGCATCCCTTCTACGACTTCAAGTTCCGTTTCAAGGGACTTTCCTTCTTCAAACGTGACAATGCCTTCGACCCCCACTTTCGCAAGAGCATCACTTATCATCTTGCCGAGTTCGGCATCACCTCCGGCCGCAACCGTAGCGACCGCCTTTATCTGAGCGGAACCTTCCAGTTTCTTGCCGCTGCGTTTGAGCTCCTCAACAACGGCACTCACGGCTTTTCGTATCCCCCGCGCAAGAAGCATCGGGTTGTAGCCCGAAGTCACCGCCTTGGCTCCCTCCAGGAAGATAGTTTCGGCAAGCACCGTTGCGGTGGTCGAACCATCGCCGGCTTCTTCATGCGTTTTCTCAGCGGCTGTGCGCAGCACGCGCGCAGCGACGTTTTCGGTTTTATCCCGAAGTTCCACCTCCTCGGCCACGGTGGAGCCGTCGGTGGTAACCTTCGGCTCACCCCAACTCCTGTCGATCACCGCGTACAGCCCCCGCGGGCCGAGTGTGATCTTTACAGCCTGTCCGAGTTTCTTAACACCCTGAATCAGCTTTTCCCGGCATTCTTGATCAAACGTAAGTTGCTTCGCCATAGGTAACACTCCTCTCGACGCTTCCTGCCGGAGAGGGGCAGGATTTCCGCCTCCGCCCTGCCTGCAGGCTCACCTGAGCCCGACTGCCCGCAGGCCAGAAAAGCTGCACTTTCTTCGCCAGTCACTACGACGGCCCTATGTGCGTGCAAAATAGGTGCCAAGCCCCCTAGGACTCGCGCCCGACCTCTACTCTTGCTCCTGAGAGGCGCATGCTGAGATTCCCGCCGCAGCGGCTCGCATTCGAGAGGCGCCACTTTGGCAGCACGCCGTGACCTCACAGCGTTGCGGGCCTGCCAAAATGACACTTGCCGCACATCTGTTTTCTCAATGTTGATTTTGCGGCTTGATCACCCGCTGCAATCGCTTTCCAACGCTGCGTGGAGCGCATTTGCGCCACCAACCGGCGCTTGCCCCATGTTGCAAGGCGACCTGTCGTTGACAGGGTGATCTTGAACAACTACCATGACCGCTCGCACCCCCATCGCTGGCCGGACGGGGGGCTTTTCCATTAGACCGCAGCTAGTTGGAAGTGGTCATATGCGTTGCCCATTTTGTAAGACGAATCACGACCGAGTTGTAGACTCGCGCTCCAGCCAGGACGGAGCGATAGTAAGGCGGCGGCGTAAATGCTTGAACTGCGGGCGGCGTTTTACAACGTATGAACGCGTTGAAATGGCGCCCCGAATGGTGATCAAGAAAAACGGCGGACGCGAATCCTTCAGCCGAGAGAAAATACTTCGAGGCGTAGCCAAAGCATGCGACAAGCGCAATATTCCCATGAGCGTTCTTGAGGACCTGGTCGATCGGGTCGAGGCGAAAATCTATGACCGCTATGAGCGCGAAGCACCGGCCCAGGCGATAGGCGAGCTGGTGAGCGAAGAGCTCAAGAAGGTCGATCAAGTCGCGTACGTGCGCTTCGCCTCCGTGTACCGGCGGTTCGAGGACGTGTCCGGCTTCGTTGAATTGCTCCAAAACCTCTTGAAGCAAGACGTTTTGCAGAGGGACGACGGCAGTGCCTCGGATCCGCGAAGTACGAAAGCGGGACAATCGCGTAGTCCCATTTGATCAGAGTAAGATCACTGAAGCGATTTGGCGCGCTCTGCGGGCCGCCGGCCGAGGGGATCGCTCTTTGGCCGAAGATCTGGCCTCCTGCGTCACTCTGTTCCTGGAGAAACGTTTCGGGGATACAATCCCGGGCATTGAAGACA
>CAZGYL010000095.1:0-11582 GCA_964529985.1 uncultured Planctomycetia bacterium
GATGGCACCAGAGAGGGAACCCGCCGTGTAAGACTCTTTGGTGTTGAAAACAATCGGTGCCGGATTCTACGGGGGACAGCGGCCGGGGATCGCTTTTTCTTCGTCGCTGAGAGCCCACAGTTCGGCGAAGAGCTCTGGGTGAGTGACGGGACACACGAGAGAGCGTATTTGGTGAAGGATATATATCCGGGCACCGAAAGCTCCTCTCCCATGTATCTTACGCCCATGGGGGATCGCCTTTTTTTCGCCGCCGTAGATCCCGCACACGGTCAACTGTTGTGGGTGACCGACGGATCGGAAGCGCATACTTACTTTCTCGGGGTTGACCTCGAAGCCCGCACCCTCTCGGCTTCCCCTTCGCATTTGACTGTTGTTGGTGACAGAGTTTTTTTCGTCGCTGATCACGCGGAGTTCGGCAGAGAGCTCGCACTGAGCGATGGGACCCAAGAGGGAACTTACATGGTGAAAGATATAGCCCCGGGGAGGGCAACGTCCTTTCCTGAATCATTTACTCTTGTCGGTGATCTTCTATTTTTTACTGCAAAAGAAAGATCGCATGGACGCGAGCTATGGGTCAGCGACGGGACGGAAGCCGGTACCTTTATGCTTAAAGATATTCATCCAGGAGGTGAAGACTCTAATCCATCCCAGCTCACACCGATTGGGAATCTTCTGTTCTTTACAGCCTACGATCCCGAGCATGGCAGAGAGCTATGGGTAAGTGACGGAACGGAACGAGGCACGCGCCTGGTAAAGGATATATGGCCGGGCAGCGTGAGCTCAATGCCGTACTACCTTACAAAGTTCGGAAACCTGCTTTGCTTTTCGGCTAAGACACCGGAGCGAGGCGTCAGACTTTGGGTCAGCGACGGAACCGAAAAGGGGACCCTCTTAATGGCCGAGATCCTGGGGTGCAAATGGAGCCGCGCCCGGGATCCCCGAGATTTTACGCCTGTTGGTGACCGGCTTTTTTTTGCAGCCGAAGATGACGACCACGGATCAGAATTATGGGTGAACGACCAATTGCTCTACGGGATCGAATGTACAAGCATGGTCAAGGATATCTATCCCGGGCCGGCCGACAGCTCCCCCTATAATTTCAAGCCATTCGGCGACCGCGTTCTCTTTCTGGCCAGGGATCCCGAACATGGAAGGGAGTTGTGGATAAGCGATGGGACCGAGCAGGGTACTTATCTTGTCAAGGACATAACTCCCGAAAGAGATGATACCTCAGTAAGCGCTTTCTTTCCCCTGAGCGACAAAATGCTCGTGCTAGTGGAAAGACCGCGCTGGAACCGGGAGTTGTGGTCCACCGACGGAACACAGGAAGGCACTTTCCTGCTTTTGGAACTATCGCACCCCGTCTACACAGGTTTGGAACCTGGGAGCCAGCGGTTATTTTTCAACGGCGAAGATCCTGTGCATGGAAAAGAACTGTGGATCACCGATGGCACTGTGGGCGGCACGCGTTTTGTTTTGGACATATACCCGGGCAGCAAGGGATCGTGCTGCTGGAGCTTTACAGCCCTCGGTGGTCGCATGTTCTTCGGGGCCTCCGACCCTGAACACGGTTCGGAACTGTGGGTAAGTGACGGAACTCCCGTCGGCACGGTCCTTGTCAAGGACATCTGCAAGGGCCCATACGGCTCTCGTCCGGAGTGGATCACTGCGGCGGGGGACAAGCTTTTCTTCAGTGCTTCCGATTCCAAACATGGGTCCGAGCTTTGGGTATTTCCCCAGGTCACGCGCCATCCGTGGGCCGCCTTCACAATGAGGCCTGAGGGCTGTCAGCCAGGCCGAAAAGTTGCACTCGATGCCGGCGCCAGCAGCCCGGGCGAGGGAGCCCGAATTGTGAGCTACAACTGGACCTTGGCAGGAGGGATCACCCTCCAGGGGGCTGAGGTTCAGTACGAGTATCCTGAGGGCTTCTCGGGCCTACAGAAAATATGCTTAACGGTTACTAATGACAAAGGCTTATCGCACACTTCCTGCAAAAATTTCTGTATCGCCGCGCCCTTCCTACGCGGTGACCCCAACAGCGACGGCAGGGTAAATCTGTCCGACGCCTTGGCGATCGCATATTTCATTTTCCTCAACGCACCGATACAGTGCCTCGAAGCTGCAGATTACGATGACTCCGGCGCTGTCAACGTAGCCGACGCCATAGGTATTCTGACTTATCTTTTCTCAGGGGGCGCACCGCCTAACAGACCTTTCCCGGACTGCGGGTTTGATCCCACGCCCGACGCCTTGGCTTGCGAGTCCCACCCCGCATGCCCTTGAGCAGAGCGCGTCCGGGCGAACTCCGCGATGGCTGTTTCGGAACGCGTTTGGGCCGAACTTGCAAAACGCCGCAGTGCTGAGCCTGTGCCCTGCGCACTGGCGCCCGCCCGAAGCGGCGTGTTATTGTGATCTTGTGCAAAGAAAAAACAACGGAGCTTCGATGGCCTTCAAAAAAACGCTTGCAATTTCGGCACTTGTAACGATTGCGTGCCTGGTGGTGCGCGCAGCGCCTGCAGCCGCCGCAAAAGTCCGTGTAAAAAGCTCTGCAGAGCTCAAACAGGTGCTCTTGCAGGCTCAACCCGGCTTGACCGTCCTGGTTGCGCCGGGGATCTACCGCGGCGGCCTCCACATAGACGGCCTAAAAGGTAAAGCCGGTTCTCCGATTATCATCCGCGCTGAGGATGAGACAAGGCGGCCTGTTTTCGAAGGAGGACCGGCCTGTCTGCATCTAAGCAACACAGCTCACCTTGAAATCAACGGGCTTGAGTTCAGAAAAGCGCGCGCAAACGGCATCAATATCGATGACGGCGGTTCCTACGTCACCCCTTCGCATCATATTGTGCTCAGCAACCTCTATGTACACGATATAGGACCGCGGGGAAATTGCGATGGGATAAAACTAAGCGGTGTCGATCACTTCCGCATTTACAACTGCAGGATAGAAAGGTGGGGCTCCGCAGGTCAGGGAATCGACATGGTGGGGTGCCACTATGGGGTGATCGAACGGTGCAGCCTGCAGTTTGAAGACACGAAAGGCGCCGGCATTCAGGCGAAAGGAGGAAGCGGAGAGATCCGTATTCGCTGCTGCCGCTTCGAGCATGCGGGGAGCAGAGCGGTCAATCTTGGAGGAAGCACGGGATTGCAGTTTTTCAGGCCGCCTCTAAGCGGCCGGAAACAGCATGCCGAAGCGCGCAGCTTGACGGTGGAGGGTTGCACTTTTCTTGGTTCTCTTGCGGCCATCGCGTTCGTAGGCGTTGATGGGGCTACCGTGGCTTTCAACACCATTTACAGGCCGAAAAGGTGGGTCCTACGGATCCTCCAGGAAACAAGAGCCCCTGGCTTCGTCCCGTCCCGCCGCGGCATATTTCGCAACAACCTGGTGGTTTTCCGCTCCGACGAAGTTAAGACCACCGTCAACATAGGGCCCGGTACGTCACCTGAAACTTTCACTTTCTCCCACAACTGGTGGTACTGTATCGATCGACCGAACCGAAGCGCCCCGTCGCTTCCCACTGCCGAACGAGGAGGCGTTGTTGGAGTCGATCCAAAGCTGCGCAATCCGGAAAAAGGCGATTTCACACCTGTCGGAAAAGATTCGGCGCGCGGTGTAGGCGCGCATGGTTTCCGCCTGAAGAAGTGAGCTTTCAGTTTACCGCTTGCAGTGGATTCAAACTTTCTGTTTAAACCCCGGAGAGGTGAACATGCAACAGGGCGTCTACAACAAGGTTTTTGCAGGCGTTACACTTACACTGCTTGCTTTGAACCTTTGCGGAGGGGAGGCAGGCGCCGGCGGCCGGCAGCTTTTCTTCCGCGTTCTGGGGAGCTCAAGCAATGCGCCTCTTCTCCCGAAGACGCGCTCGGTCTACGCTCCATGCGGATCTCCTGTAACCGCTACAACCGGCATGGCTGATGAAGGTTTCACGGAGTTTCCGCACTGCAAGGGCCGAGTGGATTTTTGCTTTCAAGAGAATTATGCGATTTACCCGCGTATCATATCAGGAGCGCTCATGGACCCCGACCGCATCAATACGGCCGACATCGTGGTCGACCACGTTTACGAGCCGGACGGCTGCGTGTGGGGGCTCTCAGGCCGCACCTTTGTGCAGACCTTCACGGCCACACAAAAAGAACTTGTAAGCGTAACACTGCTTGTGGCCTCCGAGCCCGGCCTTTTTTACGCAGCGGTGACTGAAGGTGGTCCTGGCGGCGCGATCATAGGTCCGATCAAGACTTTTACCTCCGGCCACTCAATGACATGGGGGTGGGCGCGTTGGGGCGCGGGCGAAGTTCCGCTTCAGCCCGGCAAGTCCTATGGGATCCGCTTGTGGCGTGCCGATGGGAAACCATGGTCTCCGTACCTGCACGCCACGGGCGATGCTTACTCCGGAGGGATCCTCTATGTTGATGGGATCGCCCATCCCGATTCGGACCTCGCTGTATGGATTCTCCAGGAGCCTCCGGATCTGAGGCGGGCTCTTGTGCCCGGGTGCGACCAAAACGGCTGGCTTTACGGTGTAAGAAGGGTGACCTTTGTACCGAAGACTCCGAACGTACGTCTGGTATGGGTCAACCTCTCGCCGGTAAAGGAGCACTGCTGTGATCTCGTGCTTTTTGTCCGCGACGCCTCCGGGAAGCTCCTGTGCCGTGCAAAACGCGTTCTTGCATGCGGCAAAGAAGGTGAAAACCGCAGCGGAGCTTTCCTTTTTGCAACAAATGGATTGCAGGTTGACCCATGGACTCCTTACACCGCTGAGGTCTTTGTCGTACAGCGCGGTGCCTCGCCACCTTCGCCGGCTGAAACCCCTGTTGCGCGTGATATCCAGCTTCGCGTCTACGGAGAGCCTCAGCCGGGTGCCTTGCCTGCGATCTATAACTTAAGGACGGAGTTCGAAGGCCAAAGCGTGCTTAAGCTCGATTGGTCTGTAACAAGGCCTGCTCCTGTAAAGATTTACACCTGGGGACCCGGAGTCAACGGAAACAAAACCTTCAGTGTGCCGGCCGGAACGACCGAGTTTTCAATTCCAAAACTCTGGGCCGGGCATATATATCGATTCAAGCTGGAAGCGATCGGTCCCGGGGGACTTCTGTGGCGGACTCCTATTTACGCCGTGCGAATGCCGCGCAAAGATGTCAAGCCCATTGATCAGTCACCTCCGTATCCGGAAGACTTTGTCACGATCGCGCCTCCGAACCTAAGCGAGCCTCCTCCAACGGCGCCTGTGCGGTACCGCGCAGTCGTTGAGATTGAAAACCCTGATTTTGAAGAAGGCCTCAAGGCATGGCATTGTGAGCCTGAAAACTCACTCAGAGCCATAGGACCGGGTTCACCCGGTCCTGAAGGCCGGCACGGGATAAGCACGAAATGGGGAAGGTCTTTCGCGGGCACAAGCTGCTTCAATCCGAAGGAGCGCAAGCAGGTACTCGCAGTATGCACTCTTACGCAAGAGGTTCAAACCGTGCCTGGCAACCTGTACCTCCTGGCCGCGATGATCCGCACGGTCGCACCCGCCCGATCAAGAGGAAACACCCGGGTCAGGTTCATAGGCGGCCCTTCGGGCGATCCTCAAAAAAGTCAGTGGTATTTTACGGACGGGAAGTGGATGCGTTTTGTAAAGCGCTTCCGTGCCGTATCAACCCGTTCGGTAATAGGTTTCTCTTTCTTCAGGTGGTATGACATTGAGCCTTCAGGAGCTTATGTCGATCATGTGCACCTTTATGATTTAGGACCTGCGGAGAAGCCTTACCGCTGCCCGCAGGCCGTGCCCCCGACTCAAGTGCCTGAAGCCCGAGTTGTGCTTGCAGATCCGCGGCGCGAGGCATGGGAAAAGGTGGAAGCTTATCTTGAAACGCCCCCCGGCTACGTGATTACAGGGATCGGTGCAAGGGCGCACTACGACAACATAACCACCATGTGGCTGCGCATTCAGCCTCTCCTTCCCGACGGGTCTCTCGGCCCGATCGAGTACATGCGCGGCGGCTGGGAACCGGATGCCGGTCTCGAAGCGAAGATAGAACTACCGGCCGGATTCGTGGCAACGGGATTCGGCGCCGGAATCGCACCCGAATGGGACGTAAAAAGACTTCGGGTGTGGGCCCGGCCCCTCCTGCCCGGCGGCCGGTTCGGTCCGCAGAAGGAGTTCAGAGGCGGAATCGATCTCAAAAGCGGAGTGGAAAGACAGGTAAGAGCACCAGCCGGACGCGTACTTGTTTCCGCAGGGCTTAATTGCAGCTTGAACGATTGCAACGGGATTCGGGCGGTCTCAAAAGCGCTTGTGCGCACCGCGACGGCTTCAGCCTCTCAAGAAGAAGGAAAAAAGTGATACCATATGTTCTTTTCCGCAACGCTGTTATATACTTGTTGCGGGAAACCTTAGAACTTGTATGTTAAGGAGTCGAAGCTATGTCTGACACCGGTAGAAAAACATCTTCATGCAGCCGCCGTTTCTTTCTTTCCGTAAGCGCAGCATCTGTTGCAGGTTCGGCCGCTTCTGCAGGCGCTTCCGCTCCTGCTGCAAAGTCAGCCGGTTCGGCCGTTGTAAGACCTCCCGAAGGTAGACGGATTCTGCTCGCCTGCAAGTTGACCATGATAACGAGGAAGAAAGGTGGAAAGACACTCACTCTTACAGAGCGCTTGCGTTTGGCGGCTGAAGCCGGTTTCGACGGGGTTGATTTCGACGAAGCCGGGAACTACAGCCCCGAGCAAGTGCGGCGTGCTGTGGAGGAATCAGGTGTTTTCGTTCATAACGCGATCAGTCACGCGCATTGGAAATTCCGCCTTACAAGCCCGCGCCGTGAAGAGCGCGACCGAGGCCGGGCCAATATCGAACACTGCATTAGAGTATCGCACGCTGCAGGCGGAAGCGGTGTGCTTATAGTGGTGGGCCATGGAAATGACGGGCCTGAGCAAGTCATTGAAGAACGCTGCCGCGCGGAAATAAGAAGGCTCATTCCCCTTGCCGCGGCACTCGGGCAGCGCATTCTGATTGAAAATGTATGGAATCGCATGTGGTATAACCACGACGGTCCCCCGGAGCAGAGTCCCGAGAAGTTTATCGCCTTCATAGACAGCCTGAACAGCCCTTGGGTGGGAATGTACTTCGACATCGGAAACCACTGGAAATACGGCAGGCCCGATCAATGGATAAGGGCGTTCGGCTACCGTTGCGTGAAGCTGGATGTAAAAGGCTTCAGCCGCAAGCAGAACAAGTTCACGGATATCGGGCATGGCGATCTACCTTGGGCCGATGTACGCAAAGCGCTTGAAGATATCGGCTACTGCGGTTGGGCAACTGCAGAAGTCGGAGGCGGAGGTCTTGAAAGGCTCAGGATCGTTTACCGCCAGATGAAGGAAGCTCTCGGGGTTTGACATAGACGGCGGTGCCGTCTCTGAGTTTCTCAGGCGGATAAACGATCACAACATCCCCTTCTTTAAGTCCTGCAAGGACCTCAGCGCGGCGGTCGTTCCGCCGGCCTATTCTAAGAAGTGTAAGTTCGGCCCGCCGCCTTTCGACTCTGAAGGCAGCCCAGGTCCCATTGTGCCTGAAGATCGCACCTACCGGAACGGTCAGAGCATCCTCTTTCTCCCAGACCACAACTTGTACTTCCACGCGGTATCCGTCACCCAAGATGCTCCTTGCAGCGGGCGGATCGGTGAAATCCACAATCACCCAAACACGTTGCTCTTCCACACCTAAAGCTGAGATCTTGGTAAAAGCGCTCGGCTCAACGCGCCTCACGCGTCCCTTCAATGTCCTCAAGCCTCCCCAACGTTTGAGCAGCACCGACATGCCGGGCCTGATCCTGACCGCGTCTGTCGAAAGGAAATCCGCAATAACCTCAAGGTCGGAAGGATCACCCACTTCAAGCAAACGTTCGCCTGCTTGCACAACCGCTTCGCTCTCCCGGTATTTCTTCAAAACCACTCCACTTACAGGTGACCGGATCCGGACCACGCCGCGGCCCGTGCTTTCGGTCCGAAGCTTCTTGGGCCCGCCGGGTTCGATCAAAGCGGCGTTCGCCTGCTCAAGCGCCCCCAAAGCAGCTTTCACCGCTGCTTCCGCCGCTCTGAGCGCTTCGTCCGCTTTACGCGCTTCGGCAATCGCCCTGTCACGATCTTCTTCAGAAACGGCTTCTTCTTCAGCGAGCCGAAGGATCCGTTCCCGCTGCCGGTTTGCAAACCGGGCGGCTGCCGCCGCCATCTCCCGCTGCGCCTTGGCCCGCTCCAGTTCAGCCTTTGCAACAGCCACGCGCGCCCGTGCCTCAGCCCAAGCGCGCGCGTCAAGGGGCAAGGGTTCGGCCGGAACGATCTCAGCCACCACGGTTTCACCCGAACGCACGGGATCACCCGGGTCAAGCTCTATTCGAAGAAGTCTGCCTGCAACAGGAGCCGAAATCACGAATCTGTCGCGCACCCTCGTCCTGCCTTCTTGACTCAAGGTCACACGGAGCGTCCCCCGAGTAACCACGGCCACCTCAACCCCCACAGGACGCGGCAGAAAAGCGTAGATTACGAACGCAAGCAGTGACGCTGCGAGGAGCAACTTCACCCCGGCTCTTGCAATACGTGCCAGACTCACGGTTTACTCCCGGCGTTTCAAAACCTCTACCAGGTCCATTCGGGCAAGCCTCCGTCTTACGACAAAAGCGGAAAGCGCTGAAGCAGCCAGAATGACCGAAACGGCCCAGCCGAAACTTCGAAGCGAAACCACCAAAGGAAGCCGCCAAGCTTCAAAGTCAAACACTTGTGCCATAAAAGCGACAAGCCCGTAACCTGCAGCACACCCGACGGGAAGGCCCGCAACCGTCAAGATCAACGCCTCTCCGAAGAAAAGCGCTCCCACCTGCCCGCGCGAAAATCCCAGTACCTGCAATGTTGCAAGTTCCGCCATGCGCTCAGAGAGCGACACCCGCATACTACTGTACACGACACCTGCTGCAACAACCGAGGCGAAAAAGGCATAGATAAAGCGTATCTCTCCCATCATTCTGCCGAGGGTTTCCCTGAAGCTGCGCAGTGCGGCCCGCTTGATCATGACGCCTGCAACCCGGGGGAGGTTTTTCAACTTCTCATAGAGCGCGCCGAGCAAGAGCGAATCGACTCTCAGGGTGAATCCTGATAATGTTTCGCCTTCCTGAAGCAGCCGGTGAAGCGTTGACGCCTCCACGTACGCGTTCAAGCCTACGAAATCCTCGACAAGACGTACAACAGGAAGGGTGAAAACGGGCCTGCGGCCCTCAAGGACCTCCACTTCAACCTCCTCACCGGCCCGCACGTTTAAGATATCAGCAAGTTTTCGCGAAACCGTAAGACCGCCCGGTCGAACCGGAATCACGCGGTCCCGGCCGCCTACTATCCGGAAGAGTTCCGATCCGCCCTCAAGAGCCACAATAGCAGCCCTGCGCGAGCGGTGAGCCCGGCGCAAGCGTGCCGGAACCGAACGGAAAGGTTCCACTCTCATTACACCGGGCAGCCGCTCCGCCTCAAGCCGGGCTGAAGAAGAAGTCGGTTCTACAAAATTCACCTGAACATCGAACCTCTGCGCTACGTCGAACTGCGTCTCCATAATCACATCGAGCGAATCGATCGTGTACTCTCCGAGAACAAGCAGAGCACACCCGAGCGCCACCCCTGCTGCCGAAAACAGGCTGCGGCCCGGGCGGCGGCCCAAGTTGCGCAGAATCATGCGGTCGGCCGGAGAAAGAAGACGCAACAGGCCCAGTCTCCCGAAGCTTCCAACCGTATATGAGGGCGGAACCGCGGGCCTCATGGCCTCAGCAGGCAACAGTGACACCGCACGCCTGACCGAACTCAGTGCTCCGAGAACCGCAGCTGCGAAGCTTACAGCGATCGCAACCAGGACCGTTTGCACTTCAAGCCGGTATACCAAAAGAGGAAAATGAAAGAATTGAGCGTAAAGCCGTGTCAGTCCCGCCCCGAATCTTACACCCACGGCGATACCGACGGCCGAGCCTGCGCCTGCAACCAAAAGGGCCCAGTTCAAGTAATGAAAAGCAACCTGCCGGTTCGAGTAACCTACAGCTTTCAAGATCCCGATTTGCCGTCTCTGAACCGCAACGAGCCGCGAAAGCGCAACGTTTACAAGCAAACCGGCTACAGCCAAAAACACAAGCGGCACAACCGCCCCCCACGCGGCAAGCTGCTTCAGCTCGTTTTCCAAATACCAATTCGAAACCTGCCTTTCTCTGGGCACCGCACCCGTGCCCCCGTAGCGCTTAAGAAGCGTATCAACCTGTTCTATGACCCCTTTAACCGAAGCTGTGGGAGCCAAAGCGACCAAAAGATCGTTGAACGCTCCCTCCATGTTGAAGGCCGAAGCGAGGGCCTTTCGATTCATCCAAAGAATGCCGAAACGCTTGTCGTCCGGAAAAATCTCCCCCGGTCGTATGGCGTACACGAACTCTGGAGAAAGAGCGATGCCGGAAATACGCAGCCTGCGCCTCTTTCCGTTTATAACCGCCCAGAGAGTATCGCCCACAGAGAGGGAATTTGCATTTGCAAAGTTTTCGCTTACAAGAACCTCATAAGAGCGGTCGGGATCGGGCCGGCGGCCCTTGCGCACGTATATGTCACAAAGGTCCGGCCTGCGACTTTCGGGAATCGAGACCAACTTTCCCAACGCCGGGTCGTCGAGGCCCGGAACGGTGAGAGTCACGTCGGCCGCCACCCGGCAGTGCACGTGCGAAACGCCCGGAATTTCCGCAATCAGCCTCCCTATATTCAGCGGAGCCCGCTTGCAGACTGCGAAAACGTCCGCCATGCGGTAGCGCTCGTAATATCGCTGCTTGGTCAGGTTAAGAGAGTAGGAGGTCGAAAGGAGAAGGACGTAAAGCCCCACTGCGGCACCTACCACTACAGCCGCAGCAGCAGCCTGCCCCTTGGTCCCCCACAGGTCACGGAGAAGTTTTTTCCGCAAAGCATTCGAGCGCATCCCTCACCAGGAAATATCTTTCGGATCCGCCGGTTTTTCGTTGCGGGTTTCAGAAACGATTCTTCCGTCCGCCATGACCAAAACCCTGTCCGCCATCGCTCCTATGCTTTGATTATGCGTTATGAGAAACACGGTGGTTCCGAGATCCCTGTTCACCCGCTTGAGGGCTTGCAATACAACAACTCCTGTTGCCGTATCAAGCGCACCCGTCGGTTCATCGCAAAGAAGTAAATCGGGCTGCTTCACTACGGCCCTGGCTATCGCCACGCGCTGTTGCTCTCCACCTGAAAGTTGAGCGGGAAAATGATCCAAACGATCTCCGAGCCCGACGATCTTTAGTGCGTCCGCCGGCTTCAGTCCACTGGGCGCTATCTCCGATACAAGTTCCACATTTTCAAGGGCTGTCAGATTCGGTATAAGGTTAAAGAACTGGAAGACGACACCCACATGCCGGCGCCTGTAGGCGGTCAGTTCCTCCTCCGGAGCCTCAGTGAGATTTTTCCCTCTGTAATAAACACGCCCCCCGGTCGGTCGGTCAAGCGCCGCAAGAATGTTAAGCAGCGTTGACTTCCCGCTTCCAGAGTGTCCTAAAAGAACGACAAGCTCTCCTTCGTCAAGTTCGATGTCCAC
>CAZGYL010000096.1:0-11574 GCA_964529985.1 uncultured Planctomycetia bacterium
GTAGCAGGAAACCCGGAGAGAAACAAGGCGTCCGCCTTTCAGCGCCCGGGCTTACTTTTCCCAAGCAGCGCGAAGTGTTTCGGCTTCCTCGCCGCACACCTCACAAAGCTGAAAACCGCTTGCCTGCGCAGTGTAGTAAAGGCGGCCGTTGCTTGCAGTGCCTCCGACACACTCACGGCCGTCAATGGGCGGCCCTGTTGAAACGAGCTTCCAATTCGAGGTCGGGTCGATAAGATCCAAATTGCACCCCACAAGAAAAGGCTCGGCAAGAGAGAACCTCGTACAGGCATAGCCGAGATCGGCTTGCGTCAGGACCCGCCCGTTTGCCTTGTCGAGCAGATACGCCCTGCCGCCGTAAGCATAGGCAAAAACAAAATCGCGTCCCACCGTTACCACGTTTATCGCCTTAACAAGCGGCTCGGAACGCCAAACGAGTCTGCCGGTCGCACCGTCCAAACACCACACAAAACGATCTTCCGTCTTTTCGTTCGGAGGGTTGTATCCCCCCAAATACAACCGGCCGTCGCGTCCGGTGATCGTGCAACCGGCCGTAACGCTGTACCGGGTGGTAAGCCAAAGAACCGCGCCGGTTGCAGGATCCAGAGCGGCCGTAAGGCCCGTCGGGGCGGCTTTACCCCTGCGCCGCGCCGCGTAACCGAAAAATACAGAGTAATAAAGTTTGTCGTTCATGAGACAAAGCCCTGCGTCGTCCCCCCCGGTACCGTACTTCGAGAAATCGCGCTCCCAAACGATACTGCCGGTATGCAGATCGTACGCCCTGACAATAGGCCTATGGCCTTTGGGATAGCGCGGATTGTCGTGGCTGTAAAGCCAACTTACCGTCCCGTTCTCGGTTGCCCGCGCGGCTTGCCCCTCGCTCATCCGCATAACGTAGATGCCTGTTCCCTTGGGAGCGTACTTGCCGGTCCCGAACATGTAAAATGCGAGATTCTTCCACACAACGGGTGGTTGCTGTCTGCTCCAGCTGGGCGAGCCTGAGAAAGGAGCTTCCCAAAGCAGCTTTCCGGTCTCGGCGTCAAAGCAGCGCAGGCGGCTTTTCTCAAGACCGGCTTGGGGTACAAGAAGAAAGTCGTCGACATACAGCGGCGCTGTATAACAGACGAAAACGCCGGGGAAATAGCGACGCCACAAAAGCCTCCCGGTCTCCTGCTCAAGGGCCAAAACCTGTCCTTCCGCAGTGTGGGTGTACATTCTGCCGCCTCCACACACCGGAAGGTGCTTGAAAGTGCCTGCGTACTGCCTTATCCACAGCACTTTACAGGGAGGCTTTATGCCTTGGCGGGTCGCATTGGTGTTGCCCCAGTCGCCGAAATTCGTGAACCAATCGAAACGCCGGTCCGCGCGCTTTGCCGAAAGCGGACTTCGAATCCGCCACAGCTCAAGGTCTTTTTCAGGAAGACGGGCCCTTCCGCCGGGGCCCAGGATGTACAGGTAACCGTCCTCGCACCCGAAGTAGATCCGGCCGTCTGAAACCGCAACAGGAGCTGTAATCGCCTTGCCGAAAGCCGTTGCAAAAGACCAGACCTTTCCCGTCCCCTCAAGAGGCACCACGTAAAGACGCCCGTTGAGGCCGCCGAAAACAGCGTGTTTCGAGAGCAAAACGGGAGGCGCGATACTCGGAAAACCTCCGAGCGACTCAACCTCACCACTTACAAGATCATGGCGGCAAAGAGCGTAACCCTCCTGGGGCCGGGTGCGGTAGAGAGCGCTTCCGCGTACACTCACCGAGGCGAAACCCATCAACGTACCCATGTCGTTGCGCGAGAGGGTACCGGGGACGGATTTTGACTTCACAACGCCGCCGACCAACCTGAATATTTCAACCCGCCCGGTGTTATCGCGCCTGTGCCATTGCACGTATACCGAACCATCGGAACCAACGGCCAGCCCGAAAAAGGAGGGACGCTCGCTCCCTTTGTAAGAAGGCACGTGCCCGTATGAAAGTACCTGGGGTTCCGAGCCTTTGTCCTTGATCCATACGATTTCACCTCCGGCGGGAAGGACGACCGTGTCCTCCCAAACTGCAATATCCCCCCACAGCGTGAAGCGGTCCCGCCATGTCACGCGTTTACCATTACGTTTGAGCCAGTCCGCGCTCTTCCACTTATCGCCTTTAAAACCGAGCCGCTCCTTTGCATAATCCCACTTCCACCGTACTCCGCCGTCGGGCGCAAGTGCATAAACACATGATCCCACCGTAGCAACATACACGCCTTTCGGTCCGACGGCGGGCGCACTCATGATAGGCTCGCCGCAGAAAATTTTCCGAACCGGTTTCCCGCTCGCGCGGTCCAGAACGTAATACCAACCGGCCGTAGTTCCGAAGTGCAGGTATCGGCCCGCCACAGCTGGAGAAGAGCGATTGTTGCAATTTCTTCCACCCCCTTCGGAAACAAAGCGCCACCGAATCTTCGGGGAGCCCCCTTCACCCGGATCAATGCAAAACGCCACGCCCGATCCATCAACAACATAGACCAATCCATCGGCTACAACAGGGGCTGTGAAAACCGCATCCGTAAGCGCGACACTACCCACAAGCCCCAGCGGAAGGGAAACCGACCGGTCGGCCGCGTTTCCCGATCTGCCGGCGTCGTATTTAAGCTGCAACCAATCTTCGGCGGCTTGCACCCGGCCTGCGGTTGCAAGTGCTGCGAGCGCACCTATCCAGACCGCGATTCTTCTGAACCTCATTGGCCTCTCCTTTCCTGAAGGTCCACCGCCCACCGAGTATTATAGACGCTCCGGCACGGGTGGATATACCGCCCCGGGACTGCAGAAACGCCCGAGATTCCAAAGGGGCCTTCCTGGTATACTGGAAAGGCTCTTTCCGCCCCGTAAACTTGTGGAACGCTGAACCCCGTACAAGGAAGGAGGAGAGTATGATCGAACGCTGCGCCGAAAACCCGATCATCCGCCCTGAGGACGTTAAGCCCTCGCGTGATGGCTATAAGGTCATGGGAGCTTTCAACCCGGGAGCGGTACTTTTCGGCGACCGGATCTTACTGCTCCTCCGCGTTGCGGAAACGTGCACGCAGCGTGAAGGTTTCGTGCGGGTGCCTGTGTGGTCCTTCGAATCGGGCGGATCCCAGCCCGAAATCCTGGAATTTCGATCCGATGATCCGGACTTGAGGCTGAAAGACACGCGCGGGGTCGTTTACAAGGGCAAGAAATATCTCACAACCCTCAGTCATATAAGGGTCGCCACAAGTACCGATGGGATACATTTCACCGTCAGGGAAAAGCCTTTCATATTCCCCTCTGAGCCGAGGGAGCGCTTCGGCTGTGAAGATGCCCGCGTGCTTTTCCTCGACGGCAGGTACTACATCAACTTCACAGTGGTTTCGGAAGATTCTTGGGCGACCATGCTGGCGGTTACCGAAGACTTTGTAAACGTCAGCAGGCTCGGCCTTATCTTCCATCCGGAAAACAAAGACGTAGCCGTGTTTCCGGAAAAAATCGGAGGCAAATACGCAGCGCTTCACCGGCCGAACAACTCCGGATTCGGAAAAGCAAGCATCTGGTACGCGGAATCCCCCGACCTGCTCCACTGGGGAAACCACCGCTGCATCGTGCGGCCTCGGGAGACACACTGGGAGGCGATGAAAATCGGAGGCGGCGCCCCGCCCCTGAAAACTCCCGAAGGCTGGCTTGTGATTTATCACGCCAAAGGCGAAGGCTCGGTCTACTCCCTCTTTTGCCTCCTGCTTGACCTGGAAGAGCCTTGGAAGGTGGTAAGGAGGGCGGAGAAACCTCTCCTTGCCCCCGAACTTCCTTTCGAGCGCGAGGGATTCTTCGGCAACGTCGTCTTCACAAACGGCATGGTCGAGAAAGACGGGAGGATCTTCCTTTATTACGGCGCCGCAGACCAGTACGTAGGTTTGGCCTTTACGACGGTAGAAGAACTTCTCAGCTCCTTTTGAACTTTCCACCATGAAAATCGTAATAGACTTCAGAAAGTACGACGGCGTCGTAGGGGGCGTTGAACTCGGTGTGATACAGGTGGCCAAGCGGGCCTCGCTTAAGGGCCACTCCATATTCGTGCTTCCAAAAGAAAGCCGCCTCGAAGAAGTGGAGAAGATCTTCGACGGCTGCCCGAACGTATCGTGTATACCGCTTCCCGTCGAAAGCCATGTAATGTCGGGAAGGAACGCCCGGCTTGACGCCGGGCGGATCCAAGATATCGCCGCCGAGAAAGGGGCCGATGTCATACATTTTCCTTACAACTGGAGCTTCCCCACCAGAAAAAAGGCTCCTACGGTGCTTACGATCCACGACCTCATTCCTCTTACCTTCCGGGAGGCTATGGATCTTCTGACCAACCTTTTCCGCTACAAGCCGGGCATGAAAAAGGCGGCGCGGCTTAATGATAGGCTCGCCACGGTCTCCGAGTTTTCAAAGGGAGAGATCGTAAAGCACCTCGGAGTTCCGCCTGAAAAAGTCAGTGTAATACCGAACGGCTTGAGGGAGCTTGCGCCCCACGATCCCCAGCTTGAGGCGGAACTGCGGGCGCGCTTGGACGTTCCGGGCCGCTTTATCTTGAATGTGGGAGGAATCCACGAGCGCAAGAACGTTCCCCGCCTTATCCATGCCTTTGCACGACTTGTCAGGGAGACATCCTATCCGGGCAAGCTTGTTATCACGGGAAGCACCTCGGGCGCGCCTTATCAAGAGAAAATGAAGCGCAGCTGCGATGCGGCTGTAAGTGAAACGGGCATGGGGGATCGGGTGGTTTTTACGGGCTTCATCCCCGACAACGAGCTTGATACCCTCTTTCGAGTCGCAGACCTCCTGGTTTATCCTTCTCTTTACGAGGGCTTTGGGATCCCCGTGCTTGAGGCCATGCAGGCAGGGCTTCCGGTTATCACCTCCAACGTGACGGCCTTGCCTGAAACGGCCGGAGGTGCGGCGCTTCTTGTTGATCCTCGCAGCGTGGAAGACATGACAGGTGCCATGAAAAGGCTTCTTGAGGACGCGGATCTCAGGGAGATTCTGCGACGCAAAGGACTCCAGCGCGCCTCACACTTCACTTGGGATCGTACAACGGAAAGCTACCTTGAGCTTTACAGCGAGCTTGCAGGCAAGAAGCAGAGCCGGCAGTGAAAGGACTCTTTTCCGCGGTAAGCGGCGCCCCCTGCTCCGCCTGCCGGAGCAGGGTTGGAAATAAAATCGGTGTGTGAAGGTTCCCGTACGGTTGTACGGGAAGGCGGACTTGTTGCAAAACAGACCTCTGCTCTGTAAACGGAGCAAGCCATGAAAACACAAGAAAGAAATGCGGCCTTTGCAACGCTCCTTTTCGTTTTTCTGTCTTCCGGACCTTTGTGCGCCCTTTCTGAGGCGCAGAAGGAAGCCCGCCGCATCCTGCAGGCTGGAGGGTTTAAGGGCGGACTTATCGTGCACCTGGGCTGCAAGAACGGGGAGCTTACCGCAGCCCTTTACAAAGGCCCGGGATCTCTTGTTCACGGGCTTGCCTTGAACGCGGCCGATCTACAGAAGGCCAGAAAGACCATACGTTCAGCCGGCTGCTACGGACCTGTTTCGGCCGACTTGCTTTCCGGCGGAAGTCTTCCTTATGCAGACAATTTGGTAAATCTTTTGGTGGCCGATTCGGCAGCGCCGGTTTCAGAAGCTGAGCTCCTGAGGGTTTTGGCCCCGGGAGGGGTACTACTGCTGCGCCGGGACGGAAGGTGGGAAAAGAGAACAAAGTCTCCGAGCGCAAAGGCGGATGAATGGACCCACTACCTGCACGCTCCTGATAACAATCCGGTAAGTCGAGACGAAGTCGTAGGTCCGCCGCGGCATTTCCAGTGGATTGCAGGCCCGCGTTTTTCACGTAGCCACGATCACCTGGCAAGTGTAAGCGTGGTGGTCTCAGCAGGCGGGAGGATCTTTTCCATAGTCGATGAAGGCCCGATAGCTTTTGTCGCGGCCAAGCCCCGCTGGCGTCTTGTAGCACGCGATGCATTCAACGGAATACGTCTGTGGGATCGGGTCGTCGATCCTTGGGAATACCACCTGCGCGACTTCAGAAGCGGCCCTCCGGATTTGGCAAGGCGCCTTGTCGCCGTGGGAGATCGGGTCTACGTGACCCTTGGTTACGGAAAGCCCGTAAGCCTGCTTGATGCCGTAACGGGTCGCACGCTCAAGATCTACAAGGGCACTGAAGGCACGCAAGAAATCATTTTTGAGAACGGTTGGTTGTTCCTGATCCTCGGCGAGAGGGACACCGCATGGCCTGCGCAGGAAGCTCAAAAAATCGTAGAGCAGCCCGGTTATAAGCCGGCGTTCCGGCACTATACGCCGCCGGTCTACAAGCGCAAACTGGTCGTTCTTGATGCGGAAACCGCAGGCACCCTTTGGACTTACCGCCCTCCTGAAAACGAAGAGATAATGCCTACCACTTTGGCCGTGGCGCAAGGGCGCGTATACCTGGAAACCAGCGATGCGATCGTTTGCTTGGACCGGGAGACCGGAGGGCTTCTGTGGCGTTTTGAACGGCGTGTCCAGCGCAAGCGCCTGGCCTGGTCGACACCTACTTTGGTCGTGCACCAGGGAGTCGTTTTCTCGGCCGACAGAAAGGCCCAGGACACCGAAGGCCGTCTTCTTTGGATACCAAGCGGCGGATACCACAAGTACATTCGACCGCCGGGAATCGAAGGAGAGCTCATAGCGCTTGATGCGGCAAGCGGAACCAAGCTCTGGAGTTGTCCTGCTTACGAAGGATTCAATTCACCTGTCGACGTTCTTGTGGCCGACGGTTTGGTCTGGACCGGCCGCTTCGCCTGGGGTAAGGATCCGGGTATAACCGCAGCGCGCGATCCCCGCACCGGGCGGGTTGTGCGTACGCGGCCGCCGGATCAAACCGTAATAGGGCGGATCGGTCACTCCAGGTGTCACCGCATACGCGCTACCGCACGTTACATTCTTATGGGCCGGCGGGGTGTTGAATTCATCGATGTGAAAACCGGCGAAATGACAGCCAATCGCTGGGTCAGGGGAATCTGCCAGTACGGTGTGCTTCCTGCAAACGGCCTTCTTTATGTTCCCCCGCACTCGTGCGCCTGCTCGATATACGATCTTCCGAAATGCGGTTTCTTGGCACTCGCACCGGGCGGGGACGAATATGAAGCACTTAAGCCTTCAGGAGACGATGCGCTCCAGTGTGGTCCCGCTTACAACTGGAGCGCCGGTGATTCGTCCGAGCAACAGGAAGCCTGGCCCACCTATCGCCATGATCCGGAGAGAAGCGGCTCGGTGGGAATCTCGTTGGAGCCGTCTTTGAAACTTGCATGGCAGGCTGAACTGGGAGGCAAGCTCACCGCACCTGTTATATCCGGAGGCACGGTCCTTGTAGCCTCAAAGGATACGTACACGCTTTTCGCTCTTGATTCCAAAACAGGCCGCGTGCGCTGGACATATACGTCCTCAAGCCGTATAGATTCCCCACCCACCGTGTGGAAGGGACGCGTGCTTTTCGGCTCTCGAGCCGGCTATGTTACGTGCCTGCGTTTAAGCGACGGCGGATTGGCGTGGCGTTTCAGAGCCGCTCCCCGAACGCGCATGATAGTTGTAGACGGGCGTCTCGAGTCTGCATGGCCCGTACCCGGAAGCACTTTGGTTCTGGAAGGATCGGTTTATTTTGTAGCAGGCCGCACGAGTTACTTGGACGGCGGCATGTTTCTGTACAAGCTCAGCGCAGCAACAGGGAAGGTGGTGGCCGCCCGGCGCCTCTTTGTTCCCCGCAAAAAGAGAGACAGCGGTTCAACGGGAATCGGCAATCTTCCGGATGTTCTCTCAGCCAAGAACGGATCCATATTCCTGCGCCACGCCCGTTTCGACCTTGATCTTGAACCCATCGGCAAGCCTGCGGTCCACTTGTGGAGCTCGGTGGGTTTCCTCGATGACGCCTGGTGGCACCGTACCTACTGGCAGGTCGGCACTTTCATGTGGAGCGGCTGGGGTGCATGGCCGCGGGCCGGCCTTCTCGTTCCTTCAGGCAGACTCCTTGTGCTCCAGGGAAATGACGTTTACGGTTACGGCCGCAATCAATACGACATTCCCGGAGCGCATATCGGCGTTGACAGCGAAACCGCATGGGGACCGGTGCATAAGAGAGGAACGCGCTTCACCTACTACCGGCTTTTCAGGAAAACCATACAAGGAACCCGTCCGTTTAAGGAAAGAGGGAGGCGTTCCTTCTTGCCTAAGGCGCAAACCGTCTGGGAACGCATGGTGCCTGTGCTCGTGCGCGCTATCGTCGCTGCGAATGGTACCCTTTTTATCGCCGGTCCGACGGATCACCTGGCACGGATTCCCCGCACCCCGGAGGAAGTCGACCAGTTCGCAAAAGCGCTTGAAGCGGTCAAAGGTGGCCTCTTGCTTGCTTTGGATCCTTCGGACGGAAAAACGCTTGCGCGCTGGGAGCTGCCCAGCCCGCCTGTTTTCGACGGAATGGCTGCGGCGTACGGCCGGCTTTACCTTGCAACGAAGGCCGGCGCCGTACTTTGCTACCGGCCGAAGGGCTGAAAGAAAGTTCGCCTCTTACGAGGCTTCAGCGCGGATCAAGCACCCGGCCGAAAAAGATAATCGCGCCGGTGGGCTTGTCGCGGATAAAGAACACGAAAGGCCGATCAATACGGATCTCGGGCGGCACCGAGGTGAGGCCTACGACAACGCCTGTAGCTGCGGCGGCTTCGGTTCCCGCCTCGTCAACCAAGCAGAACGCCTGGTGGACCACATCGCTTACAAAGAGGCTCCGCGTGCCGTCTATTCCCGAGAAATCGGCCTCATTAGGTACAAACGCACTGCTCATGCCAAGCGCCGAAAGCGCTCCTTTGAGATCCAGCTTCCTGCGGAACGTGAACTTCGGCATGGTCAATATGACTTCGCTTGCGCGAATCGACTCCACAATACCTTGCAACCGGTCGGCTCCCAGCGAAAACTCAAACTCCTTGAAGGTCCCCGGTGCCGGAACAATGATGATCATTGAAAGCTCATCTCCGTCGTAAGGAAGCTCCACGGCCGTGTATTCGGCCCCTCGGGCCACACCGCAGTCCAGCCTGCCCGACATAAGCGGAACCGTTACGGTAGAACCATCAAGAAGGTGGAAAGCACCGTCTCTTGTAGAATCCGGGTCAAAAGGCGTCTTCCACGCTGCGTTGAAGTAAACAGCGTTTGTTATAACAAGCCGTGTGAGATTTGTTATGCTCCCTTGGGGCAGGAGATCTCTGATCCTTCCCTCTGTCTTTTTTGCAACCCACTCGTTGATAATGCGCCGCGAGGGCTCCGGCGCCGTTTTGAAATCAAGAAGCCGGACGCCGGCACCATAGTTTTCTCCCACTACATCAAGGTAAGACTGTAGAAAAGAGTAATCATACTGGCACCAAAGTCCGTTCGCTATATTCAGCCGGAAGCCTTCGCCGTCGCGTCCCTGCGCTCCTTCACCCCTGCTTGCAAGAGCCAGGTCCAATGCGTTGAAGGCGGGGTGAAGCCTTTCCTGCGGGACCGCGAAATGAAGCGCCCGGGCCATTTCCGTCTCCGTCCGACCCCGTGCGCCCGCATACAGCATGGCAAGCGCAACGGAAACGCTGTACGGGGAGAAAAACAGGTTTCCATCCCGCGAATCTATCTGTTTGTAGAGATCGCACGCGAATTCCGTCATACCACGGACCACTGCGGCAAGATCGTCGGGGTCTACAGCCGGATTGATATTGCGGGCTTTGCCCCTAAGGAGTTCCCCGTGCCCCGGCGTCCCGCAGGGCTCAAACATGAGGCAGGAGAGATCATCAGGCGTAGGATCCGCGCCGCATTCCGGAAAAGGAGGCGGAGGAGGCGGCCCTCCCGCAAAAAGGTAGTTCAGAGCATAGAGCGCGTCGGCAAGATTCACCGCGCCGGAGTCGTTCACATCGGCTGCACTCAAGCAGGCCTGAGCGGTTTCGTCCCCAGCAAAAAGGTAAAGCAGCACATTGATGGGATCGCTTAAGTCAACACCACCACTCTGATCGACGTCACCCCTTACAAAAGCGCTCGCGGCTCCTCCGGCAGGACACACCGAAAACAAAAAGGCTACAACCGCAACACAGGCCGGTCTGGAAAGCTCAAGAGCCCTCATGAAGCACCTCCCGTCGCTCGGTCGCTCGGACCCTGCAGACCCTGTTTTTCAGTTTAGCACAAGAAGGCGAAAGGCCAAGAAAAAAGCAACCGAAACGTCCCCCTACGCCCCCCCGTTGTGTTCAGGTTCCGCGCAAGCTATACTGCAGGGACGGGAACAAGGAGGCCCCAAAGACAGGAGGCGACCATGAATCGATGCATAGGCCGATCCGCCCGCCTTTTCGGCATTGCGCTTGCATGCTGGTGCGCCGCGGCACCCCGGTGGCCCCAGTTCCACGGCCCGCGCCGCGACAATATTTCCACCGAAACCGGTCTGCTTAAGAAATGGCCCGAGGGCGGCCCGCGACTGCTTTGGACCTACCAGGGCTTGGGGCACGGTTTTTCCACGGTTGCGATCTCAGGAGACACCATTTATACGACCGGGAACATCGGAAGGGAGACCGTAATCACGGCCCTTAATCTCGACGGAACTTTGAAGTGGCGTGTCTCGAACGGCCCGGCATACAAGCGATCCATCCCGGGCACCCGAAGTACGCCGACAATTGAAGGCGGCCGCCTTTACCACGAAAACGCCGACGGAGATGTGGTATGCCTTGATGCACAGACAGGCAAGCGGATCTGGCACGTAAATATCCTGGAGCGCTTCGACGGAAGAAACATAACATGGGGCCTTGCTGAATCCCTGCTGGTTGCAGGGGATAAAGTGATCTGTACACCGGGCGGAGAGGATATCGGCCTCGTCGCTTTGGACAAGACGACCGGAAAGACCCTTTGGGTCTGCCGGGGGACCAGAGACAAACCGGGTTACTGTTCGCCCATTCTTTTTCAATTCAAAGGCAAAAAACTTATCGCAACGCTTCTTGCCCGGTCGGTTGTGTGCGTGGACGCTGAAAGCGGCGTTCTCCAGTGGAAGGTTCCACACAAGACTCCTTACGACGAAAACATAATGACCCCTATTTATCATGACGGATCTCTGCTCGTATCCACCAGAACGACCGGCACGCGGCTCCTCCGTCTGCTGCTTCAGGGCGACAAGGTCGGGGTCGAAGAACTCTGGCATACAACCGACATGGACATTCAGCACGAGCATGCGGTGCTTCTCAACGGGTATGTATATGGAGCATGCCACAGTGCAGCCGGAGTTCCCTGGGCGTGTTTGGAATGGAAAACAGGAAAGAGAACCTATGGAGGCGAAGGGATCGGTCGTGCCTCTTTAACCTATGCCGGCGGCCGCCTTTACCTTGTCAACCACAAGGGCAAAGTGGCCTTGGTCGAACCCGACCCTGCCAGATTCCTACTGATAAGTCAGTTCCGTATCCCAAAGAAGGGCCGCGGTCCCGTATGGGCTCACCCCGTTGTGTGCGGCGGCCGCCTGTACATCAGGCACAGCGATTTCCTGTACTGTTATGACGTGAAAGAGCGCTGAAAAATCAGCTGCGCGCTCCT
>CAZGYL010000097.1:0-11501 GCA_964529985.1 uncultured Planctomycetia bacterium
GCATCGAGCGTACCTGTAAGCTCAGAAATCCCCTGAAGCCCCGGTACGCTGACACGACACGAGCTCTCAACCGACGGCTGCGTGCGCCAAACCGTACGGACCTCGTAGGTAACCTCTCCGGTTGCAGGTTCCCTATCAATGTATGTTGTGGCGGTAGGTCCCAAGACCGCAATCGATATCCCGTTGCGACTTACCTGGATCGCATCGATCGTACCGCCTTCCGGCACCCGCCATGAAACCGTCACGGCACCTGTTGTTTCTTCATAAGCGCATCTAAGATCTTCAACAGGCGGGGCCCCGCCGGCTTCCACAGTGCATTCTGCAGCTTCCGAAGAGCCTTCCGAACTCCGTCCTTTTACGCTGAATGTGTAAGACCCGGCTTGAGAGACGGATAAGCTGTAGGATTCCGCTTCACCGGTAAGCGTCGCAAGCTCCCGGCCGTCCTGAAGTATCACCACCGAGCTGTACGAGTCACCGTTGCGCCAGGAGAGGAAAACATCCAAGCCGACCGCTGTACAAGCCAAGTCCGCGGGCGGATTCAGTGCGGCATCGCCTTCCACACGCCCGCTTCCTGCACGTGAGGAATCTGTTGCAGACGGTGTTGCAGACGGACACCCCGTGAGTCCCACAAGCAGAATAGAGGCTGCCGCTGCTTTCCCGTGGAGCCCGCATCGCATTGCTTCACCTCCCGTGCTCACTCCGACACCACGGAAAGGTGCGGCAACTTCGGTGCCCGCCTCCGGGCCTTTCCCAGAGCCCCGGCCGGCCCCAAAGGCCGCCGTCCACCGGGAAAACTTTTCCCGCCTACCGGGGAGGTTCGCCATACTTTGGGCCTCGCAGCAAGAGCTTGAGGTAGCAGAGAAGGCAAAAAAGCCAAAGTAGCGTCCCCCCGAGGCGTTCGGTATCATGAGAATTTACCTCGGCCTACTTGGTGCCCGGCGGACAGAATCAGTCCGCAGAGAGGATCTGCAACCAAGGGCTTCTCAGATAAAGGAAGGCTGCAAGGGACTATGGGAAGGAATGTTCACTTTCTGGGTCTTGAGATAACACCGCGTGAGGTTCTTGTCTCACTGCTTAGACGGGATGGGGTCGTCGTCGCCTCTGCGCGGCGGGAGCTTCTCCCTGAAGGCGAGGATGAGGCCTTCTACCGCTACAAGCCCGTTGCTTGGGCCCGTTTCGTTGCTGCAACCGCAAGGGAGCTGGTTGAAACTTCCGGGGTTCCCACCACCCGGATCTGGGGCTATGCGCCGGTCGCACCTCCGGGCTGGATATGCCTTGACGTGGAATGGAGGCCGATGACCGACCTTTATATCTCCAAGGAAGAGGAACCAGCCGACCTGGCCGACCGAATCGCTGAATTTCTCAAAGATCCCCGCAGAGCGGCCCGCGTGGGTCTGGTTGCAGCGCCTAAGGACTTCCTCCGATTCCACTGGAGCAAGGTCATAGCAACCGATGTCACCGACGCAGCCTCTTTCGGCCTGTTGGGGTCCTCCAGCACTGAGTGGGACCCGGATAGAGTTTTCGAAAAAGAACTGGAAACGGAGTGGCTCCCCCCGGTTTTCCCCTCGTCTTTCGCATGCGGGCGTGTAGGAGAGGGTGGTGTGGAGGCCCTGGGCCTGAGCGGCTCGGCATGGGTTGCAGTGGGCAGTACTTCGGCGACCGCCAGGCTTGCTGCATGCGGAAGCGTCGGCCGCAGAACGCTTTATCTGCTCGCCCACCGTCCCGGCAGAGCCTATTGGTACGAGCAGGCCGACGCCCTGGCGGAACCTCGAGTCAAAAGCGCACCGCTTGACGCTCTTCCCCCTGAACTCGCCGATCCCGGTGTGCCTGTTGTTGTGGACTGGCTTGAGGGGGAAGATCCGAAGGAGCTCATTGCATGGGCGAAGCAGACAGGTAGGCGTGTTTATCGAGCGCCGTTTGCCGGCGGGCTGTCGCCAGGAGCGGCGGTTCTCGCAGCCCTTGCTTCAGGAGCCTATGCAAGCCGAGAATCCTTTTACCGGAAATTCCCGCAGCCGGAACCCCTCCAGGACGCCTTCAAGGAGGAGACTCCCGGTTCCTGATTCCTCGGCGTCACCGGAAAACCGCAGAACCGGCACCTGTATAGAAGCGAGTTATCTCTCCTGCGATCTCCTTGTAGTTGAAGGCCGCTGCACGCTCCCGCGCACATTCACCAAGCCGCGCGCGCAGCTTTTGGTCAAGGGCAAGCTGAATCAGACCGTCACGCAGGGCTTCAACGGTCTCTTCAACAAGAAGTCCGCATTTCCCTTCCTGCAGAATCTCAGGGATCATACCCTTTCGAAAGCTTAGAGCGGGTTTGCCCAGTGCAAGAGCTTCGCGCAACGCCCGGCAGGTTCCATCGGTTCCAGGCACCAAAAAAACCACAAAAGCAAAGCTCCTGAGCAAAGCGACATAGGAATCGCCCGTCACGTAGCCTGTAAAACGAACGACTTCCCGCAAGCCCATTCTTTCAACCGGATCCGCAGCCACCTCCCTCAGGCGTGTACCCCTCCCGACAAGTACAAGTCTCAACTGCGGCACAACCTCCACAGCCCGCTTGAAAGCGTTCAAAAGGAGATCGAATCTTCTTCGGGCCTGAACGCGCGCAACTATGCCCGCGGCAACAGCCCCTTCATACCCGGGGATCTCAACCTCAAGAGGCCGGCCGGGGTCAAACCTGCTCAGGTCAAGAGGAGGCGGGATCTCAAGACAGTGTACGCCGAGCTTCTCCAAAGCTCGTGCAAGGCGAGCGCTGTGCGCAACAACTCCATAAGCCCGCCGAACAATCAGCCTTACGAGCCACCGCGGTATTTCCTCCAGAGCGCTGCAGTAGAAACTATGAACGATCTTTTTGGAGCCTGCTTTTGCGGCCAGCCTGAAATCGTTCCCCAAATGGGTATGTACAACGTCGGGTTTGAATCGGTCGAGGAGCGTCCGCAGTTCCCCAGCCGAAAGAAAGTCCACGCCGAACCGGCGGTGTTTCCTCAGGCACGGCGTCTGGCACACCCTCAACCCCTGCTTCAGAGCGACCTGTGCGGCAGGACCGGTTTGCCCGGAAGGAGGGCGCCCCAGAAACACCGAAACTTCAAGCCCCGCCTCCCTCTGGCCTCGGGCTACAAGCAAAGCCGGATCCACAGGCCCGGTGAACTTGTAGTTACTTATCAGGTGGGCCACCCGCACGTTTTTCTCCCACTCGTATCTCCCAGAGTTTCGCGTACTTGAGAAACTCGTACACCGCTCCCAGCACGGCCAGTATCAGACCCTGCGGCCCGTCCAAGAAACCCATTCGGAGGAGGTACATTTTGAAGAACTTGACCGGCGGATACGAAATCATCCGCAGGAGCGGAACCCCTACTCCACGCGCCGCTTTCAGCTCGGCCATAGTGTCGGTGTAGCGGTTTATCTGCCGAACGTGATGCGCGATATCGCGGTAGGAGTAGTGCAAGAGATCGTTGCGCAGCTTACCTACAGGGCCCTTGACCTCGACGCGATCGTGCGGATCCATGCCGGTGAATCGGCCGCGCCTTCGATCAAAAAGCCGCAGCTTCCGGTCGGGATACCATCCGCCGTGCCATATCCACCTGCCCGCATACCACGTACGCCGCGGAACGGTGTAGCCTGCGCAAGGAGGTTCTTCGCTCAAAATACTCTTGATCTCCCTTGCAAGCTCCGGGGTCACCCTTTCGTCCGCATCTATGCAGAAAACCCAATCATTCGAAGCCGCCTCAACCGCCCTGTTCTTCTGGGCCACATGCCCCGCCCAGTCCATAACAAGAACACGGTCTGTAAAACGCCGGCATAATTCCACCGTGCCGTCGGTCGAGCCGCTGTCCACCACAACGATTTCATCGGCCCACTTCACCGACGAAAGGCATTCCTCAATGTTTCGGGCTTCGTTCAGCGTTATAAGACAGGCCGACACTTTCGGCATGATCTTCAGCTTTCCTCCAAAAGCATGCATGCAATCCTTCCCAGAGCCGGTACGCCGCAAACGCCGCCGCCCAGAAGGGCGCCGGCTTGTGCTTCCCCGCGCTGTAACCCGCAAAGAAAGCCGCTATGTCTCGGCGTTCGCTCTGCGCATTGCTCCACAAGCGGCGCTTGCGCGCGGACCTGTGGAACCTGAAAAGGTTGTGATACCTTCTTATCGGGCTTCTTGAAAACCTGCAGCGGTCGAAATCAAGGAGCACTATCCGGCCGGCGGAGTCAACCTGGACGTTCTGAACTGTCAGGTCAGGGTGCACGACTCCGGCCTCGTGCATTACTCTGAGGACGGCTCCGGCTCGGTGCAGTATCCTTCGCCTCAAGGCGCCCCGCTCACCCCGGAGAAAGGCTTCAAGCGGTCGGAGCCCCGGGATCGGTCCTGTGAAAAGGTACACGCCGGTCCAAAAGAGTCCCTTTCGCCTGGCCAAGAGCGCGATAGGTGTTGGAACCCTGAGGCCGTGCGCTCTCAACCTTTCGTAGGCTGCAAGTTCCCGCACAAAGCGCCCTATCGCCAGGTAGCGCGGTCCGAAGAGCCGGCTCAGGACACCGCCGTGAACGTAATGCTTGACAAAGACCCGCTTTCCGGGCAGGAGCTCCACTTCGGCCCCCACTCCGCGGCGCATGCCCGAGGGCGGATCGAACCGCTCAAGCGGTCCGATAAACTCAGAGCCCTTCCGCGCCCACAAGACTGCGTCCGCGGTACGCAACAGCTCAAAAGCCGCCAGCTCGGGATAGCGCTTTGTTGTTTGCCGCACGCTCCGATCGCTTCTCTCTGAGCCTGAAAGATCCGCTGTTCAATCAGAGCCGATCCATAGGGTACCATACTGCTCGCTTCAGGAAACGTCCTCGGAGGAAGCCGAGAACTTGTCCGGAGGGCTCCGGGGCGGTACGTTCGGTGAATCCGATTCCGCTCTCGAACAAGAAAAACGGCTCTATCCGCAGGTGTACGTGTGGCTCGGAAAGGCGATCCGCTTAACCCGGAGCGCATCTTGATTGTGCGTTTGAGCGCCCTGGGAGACGTTGTGCACGTGCTTCCGGCCCTCGGCGCACTGCGCGACAGGTTCCCCGCGGCGCGATTCTGGTGGATCACAGAGGAACTTTCAGCACCCCTGCTCTGCGGGCACCCTTACTTGGAAGGCGTATACGTACTTCCCCGCAAATCCTGGGAACGCAGGCTGAAGAAGCCGGCCTCCATGGTGCGCGTTGTGCGCGAAGCTTTGAGTTTCTTCCGCGTTCTCCGTTCGATGCGGTTCTCTCTGGCTCTGGATTTTCAGGGAAACCTGCGGGGAGCCCTTGTAAGCAGGTTGAGCGGCGCACCGATCACCTGCGGCTTCAACAAGCAAGACACCCTGGAGGCCAGCCACCTCCTGCACCGTATGCACGCGCTTCCGGCGCCACCGCGGTGCCACCGTGTCGAGCGTAACCTGCAAATCCCCCGATCCCTGGGTTACAAGGGCCTTGACCCTGGACCCGTACTCCCGGATTTCAAGAAGAACGGCTCGCAAGAAGCGTTTCTCTGCGGCCTCAAGCGGCCCGTTATCGCCTGCCACCCTTGGGTGAGCGCTTTCGGTGCGTTTAAGGCATGGACCGAGGAAGGGTTTGCACGCTTTGCAGCCTCTGCCGTGCGTGCATTCGGAGGTTCCGTGATTTTTACATGGGCGCCCTCGGAAAAAGAGGCCGCCGAGCGTATTGTGAGCTCTGCGGGGCAAGGTGTGTTTCTCGCTCCGAAGTGTGAGAGTATCGGACGGCTCACGGCGCTGCTTCAAGGAGTCGATCTCTTGGTCGCGCCCGACACCGGTGTACTCCACATCGCCGATGCCCTCAGAGTGCCTGTCGTGGCACTCTTCGGGCCGAAAGATCCTGCGGTATACGGCCCCAGGTACGCCCCGCGGCGGATCGTCCGCAGCTCGGTCTCCTGTAGTCCTTGTACAAAAAGATCCTGCGACCACCGGACTTGTATGATCTCGATCACGCCGGAAATGGTGCTTGAGGCAGCCTCAGAGTTGCTCGGAACGACGCATGGCCGCTCCTGACTGGGTTCGCTCCGCAGCTCCGGCGATCGCGCCGGCAATCATTAAACTGCTTTGCGGAACGTTGAAAATCCGCTGGCTGGGTGCTGAGCCGACGGATCCTCCGGTGGAGCTTCGAACGCCTTTTATCTACGCTTTCTGGCACCAGCGGCTCCTGCTTTTCAGCTACACCCACCGCTTCCACGGTATACCTATTTTGATAAGCCGACATGCCGACGGCGAGCTTATCGCCAGAATCGCGGAGCGGTTGGGTTTCAGAACGGTCAGAGGTTCAAGCACCCGTGGCGGTGCAGCCGGGTTGCTGGCAATGACCCGCTTGGGCGCCGTGGACATGGCGATAACACCGGACGGGCCCCGCGGGCCGCGCCACCGTGTAAAGCCCGGGGTCATTTTCCTCGCCGCCCAAACGGGATATCCGATCCTGCCGGGGACCGTAAGTTACGACAGATTCTGGAGCTTCAAGTCATGGGATCGCTTCATACTGCCGAAACCCTTTGCACGGGCGCTCGTCAGAGGAGGCCGGCCTTTTTGCGTGCCTAGGGCCGCTCTCACGAATCCCGAGCCTTATCGCCGCCGACTTGAAGCCGAGATGCGCGATCTGACCTATGAGACCGACCGCCGCTTTGAGGAGCTGTACCGCAAAGCCAGACCCCGGGCTCCTCAGTTCTTGCGCACAAGAACCACGTTGTCCACGTAACACAAAAAGGGCTTGACGTTGGGAAGCTGAATCTGAAGGTATTGAACCTCCGCGTAGTTCCCGCGACCCACCCGGCGGAACCCTTTCCCCCCTTTAAGAGGCAGCACAATGAATTTCCAACCCACGTGAGCGGGTATTTTCGCTTGAAAGCCGTTGAACGACCGCTGGAGTTTTCTCTGCGCTCCACCTGGTTTCCCGCAGACGACAAAAAGCTGCAGCCCCGAGTTCTTCCGCTTTTCCTGGTACATCCAGAACCCCAGATACTGGTAGCCGGACCAATCCCGGGGAACTTTGGGGAATTTCAACACCAAGCACTTCCGGTTCTTGCATTCCCAGCGCAGTGAGCGCTGGCCTTCAACGACAAAGGCGGGAAACTGCACCCGGTGAACAAAGGTTTTTCCAAACCGCACGCTGTACGGCCCGCCTGTTTCGAACGTCTCGATCTTAGTGACAAGCTTTCGTTCCGGACTCTCAAGTTCCCGAATCAATTGCTCATACAGCGGGCGGACCGGCGTCAGGTAATAGACGAGGTATTTGCGCTGGGCGTTCTCGTACGCCCAACCGCCGTAAGTTTTCTTGCGGGTCTCGATCACAAGCAAATCCTGCAGGCCCCGCAAGCCCAACTTATACGATTGTATGAGCTTCTTGGCGGCCGTATTCGCGGCCTCCCGCGCCGCGATACTCAACTGTTTCTTCGCTTCCTTTAAGTTTTTGCTCTCAAAAGCTTTCTTCGCCGCCTCAAGCGCCTTCCGCCCCTGCTCGGTCTTAAAGGCCGGCTGTTGCGGAGCCTGAGCTGCAAAAACTCCAAGCGAGCTCACAATCGCCAACATGCAAACAGTTCGGATCCAGCTCATTGTCTCAGCGCCTCCCGCAGTTCCTCAGCCGTCAATTCAAGCTTGTCGCGTAACTCCCGCGTGAGGCGGCACCCGTGGATGACCGCCTGCCTGGCATATGCTCGAGCTTCGTCCTTCTTGCCTTCGGCCACGGCCGCCTCTGCAAGAACATGGTACACCACGCCGTTGTCGGGCTCCAGGCGCAGGGCGGTTTGAGCCTCCTGCCGCGCAAGCTCCGGCTGTCCGGCCGCAATCAAAGCCCGTGCAATCTCCAAACGGAGTTCCACGTCCTCAGGCAACAGCCCGACCGCTTTCCTCAAGGCGGCGATTCCTTCTGTGATCTTGCCCCGGCGCCACAGAGCGGTGCCCAACCCTCCCCAAGCCTTGCCGTAATCCGCCCGAAGACTGACCGCCCGGCGGAAGGCCTGCTCAGCCTTCTCGAACCGGCGAAGCCGAAGGTAAAGATCACCCAAATTGTTATAGCCTTCCGGCCACCGGGGACGCTGCTCCACCAGAAGCTCCTGCTCCTGCACAGCTTGCTCAAACTTGCGCAGGCACCGCAAGGTGTCAACCAAGAAATGGCGGGCTTCCCAAAGGTCGGGATCAAGCTTCAATGCCGTCCGGAAGTGCTTCTCTGCGTCTTCAAGCCTCACTCCTCCCCGCAGAAATTCCACTCCCAGCTCTACGTGCGCTCTGGCGTAGCTCGGATCAAGCGCCGCTGCCTTGGCGAAGCACTCAGCCGCACCGAGGAAGTTCCCGGCTTCGCGCAAAACAAGGCCGCGGCGCAAGTAACGCTCTGCTTCCTTTCGGTCGCCCTTGGGTATCGTGCTGCAACCTCCTGCAAGAAGCAGAAAGACCGCAACAGCCACAGGAAACGCCGATTGGAAAGGGGTTGTCTTCTTCCACATGGTTACTCCTTCAAGCCCGACTCCCGCACCTTTTTCTCAGCTTGCAAGTCGCTTCTATTCTGTATCGGCCTGCGGGCCGAGTTCTTGGAGCGGCCTTGCAACGCTTGCCGGTAGTGCGACCTTACCGTGAATGATAGCGGAGAAGTCGGCGGGAGAGAAAGAAAAGAGGAAAAACACGGACTTCTGCTTGCACCCCCCGTTGCCGGTGCATAGGATATGTCCGGCTTCAGGCCCGCCGCTTCGGGCTTCGGCCTGCAACTTTTGAAGTGAAGGGAGCTGAGGTGCGTTCCACAAGCGCAATCCTGTGGCTGGCTGTGGCATCCGCCGGCCTGATTCTCTTGCTTTTGAGCAGAGGCGGTTCTCCGTCCGCTCCGGCTCAGAAAGTAAGGAGCGACTCTTCACAAAAGTCCCCAGCCGTCGAGAGCTCCTCCCGGGGGGAAGCTTCCTCCAGTAGGGGCGATGAGCCGAAGGCGCTGCACGTTTTAGTGAAAAACACCGGCGGAGAGCCTCTTGCGGGAGCACAAATCGAGCTTCTCAGGCGGAAACCGAAACGGTGGATCACGATATCGGGTGTAGCGCTTCCAAGAACCGATTTCGAAGCGGTCTGGAACGGGCGTACCGCAAAGACCGGGGGAGTCTCCATTCCTTATCCACAAGCAGGCGGCTTGTACTTTCTGCGGTGCAGTGCTCCCGGCTATCCTCCGTGCTTGTGGCCGTTGGATCGGCGGAGCGCCCGGGAAGGGCATCTTTTGCTTGAGGTTGCAAGAGGAGGGACCCTTTCCGCCTTCGGGCTTCCCGGGGCCGGGATACCTGTGCTGCTCTTGGGACGCAACGGGCTCTTGCGCCTTTCTGAAAGCGACACTGAGGGGAAAGCATTGTTTGAAGACTTGCCGCAAGGCTCTTACGCTCTTTTTATAGGGGACCCGCAGATTCGAGGCATAATGGAAATCGACGCGGCGACGCAGAGAGAACAACAGGTCGCCTTTCCTTATAAGGTCATCGAAGGTAAGGTCACCTCGGTGGATTTGAGGCCCGTAGTTTCGGGCATGGCCACCCTTGAAGGCGGCATTCAGGGCGCTCCGGCGGATATCGAAGTGACGCTCAGATCAAGCTCAAGTTCGGCTTTCGTCCCGCGTACCCACCGTTTGGGGCGCGAGGGAAGATTTCGGTTCCGTTTTCTTCCGCCCGGTTCCTACCAGCTCGTTGTAACACCGGCCTTGGGCGAAGCACATGTACTTGAGGTTGATCTTTCACCAGGAGACCATCGCGAGCTGAGTTTGGCGCTTCCTCTTGCAGCTCTCGAAGGGGTAGTTTTCAAAAGTGATCGGAACAAGCCGGCGGCCGGGGTTTCAGTGGCTGTACAACCGCTTCGAGGTACCGGAATCTTGCGCGCTGTTACGGCAAGCGATGGAACATTCCGTTTTGCAGGCTTGCTTCCGGGAGGGTACCGCGTAACGGTTGAAACTCCGGAGTCGGGAACCGCGGGCAGCAAAGAACTTCACTTGGAAAGCGGAAAAGCCCAAGTCCGGATCGATATAGGACAGTAGCCTTTACGAATCGAGGCTCTTGAGTTTGGGGAGATCCTGGGGTCTACGCCTCCAGCGCCTGTGAAACCAAACCCACTGGTCTGGATAGCGCCGGATCGTTCGCTCGAGTATTTCAGTCCACATAACCGTGAGCTTCTCGACATTCTTTTCCAGAGAACCTGCACGCGGGCACGGCAGAGGTCCTTCGGTGACGAGGCGCCATGCGTCCTTGTCCCAGACCAAGTAGGTCACATAGAGCGGAACTCCGGCCAAGATTGAAAGCAAAGCCGGCCCGGTCGGCGTCCAGGCCGGCCTGCCGAAAAAAGGCACAAAAGTACCTGTCACGCGCTTGACATCCTGATCCGGCAGCACCCCGATGATGTTTCCCGATCGCAGGAACTTGACCAGAGCGAGAGGGGAGTGATCCTGGTAGAAAACCTTTGTGCCGAAAGCCTGCCGCAATCCAACTATCCAATCGTTGAGAAAAGAGTTCGGAAGACGACGGGCCAACACGGCCAGCTTCCCCCCTGTGTAACGGGCTGAACTACACGCGAAGAGCTCCCAAGCACCGAGATGACCGCTTACAACAACCGCCCCCCGGCTTGCCGGGCCTGCTACGTACTGCTCCCAGTCTACGTCCATGGGGATTATGGCGGTGAAATCCTTTTTCCGGTTACGGTATGCAACCGCAAAATCCACAAGCCCTCTTGCAAGGTTCGGAAAGACTCTGCGCGCTATCTTTTCCCTGAAAGCATGGCTCCTCTCAGGGAAGGCAACAGCAAGGTTACGGCGCATCAGCTCGCGGTCACGCCGGTTGAGCAGATAGGTTAAGTTGGCGGCCACAGCCGCCGTGCTCAAAAGCAAGGTTCTGGGCAGGAAACTCAGAGTCGAACAGGTAAAACGCAAGAGAAGATATGTCGCGTTGCGCCGCAAGCGCTTGAATCGCCTGCGCAATCGTTTACTTACCACCCCCACTTTGTTCCCTTCCCTTTCGCACGCTGCGCCTTCCGCGCAGCCGGGCTCGGAGGCCCTGCTGCTGCATGCGGCGTTCGCTGTGGTTTTTCGCCACGCAAAGTCTCCCGCCGGTCCAATCCTTCTCAGCCCACCAAAGCGCGGTCGCCAATGTCGAGGGAGTGGGCCAAAAGTCCTGAGCCCGATGCACTTTGATGCCCAAACGCCTCAACAGATTTCCGGTCTCAGCCATATCCTTTTGTGTTGACCCGGGAAACGAGGAGATTATATACGGCACGAGTTCACAACGCTTGCGCTCCTTCTCGCAAACCTGCCTGAAGAGTCTCACAAACTCCTCGAAGCAACCTCTCAAGGGCTTCCGCATGAGTTTGAGAACATGGTCGGATCCATGCTCCGGAGCGACCTTGAGCCTGCCTCCGGCATGAAACCGGACCAGATCGTACAAAACTTCCGACGTACGCAGCAATACATCGTGTCGCAGGCCGCTTGCAACAAATGCATGTTTGACCTCCGGAAGCTCGCGGACTTTCCGCAGGAGTTCCCGGAAAGGGCGCCCG
>CAZGYL010000098.1:0-11488 GCA_964529985.1 uncultured Planctomycetia bacterium
GGAGGTCTCAGGGAGCTCTTCCCAAGCCGAGCGGAGCCTTTCCGCTGCGCCTTCGTAGTCTTGAGTGCGCCGAAGGTAAACGGCGGCCTTAAGGGCTGCGCAAAGGCAGGCCGCGCTCCGGTCGATTCTCCCCGCGAGCGCTTCGTCCAAAATCTCTTCCGCTTGATCATACCAGCCGAGCGCAGCCAGACTTCTGGCAAGAGCAAGACGTTTCGGAGGATCAATGCCGCCTCTTCGCTCTGCAAGAGCCAGGCTTTTGCGTCTCAAGTGCGCTGCCTCGCGGTGACGCCCGAGCTGGTCCGCTGCATCCGCCGCAAGGTCCAAAACCTCCAGGTAAAGCTTCTGTGCGCGCCCGCGCCCGGGCTTCTGTACTGTGGGCTCAAGCAACGTGAAAACCTCTTCGTAGCGGCCTTCCCGGAAAAGAGAGGTCGCTTGAGCCAAACGGTCTCGGATCCGCATACGGCTTTCTCTCAGTGGTCCGCGGAGACTATCTTCGCGCGCGCAGCATCCTGCCTCTTGCTGAAGGACACCTCGACCGCCAACTGTTGGCGATTCGTGCGATCCTGCTGATTGACAAGCTGGAAGACCACCCTGGCGGTGCCGGAATTTTCGTACCCGCCGAAATGGGTTTCAATGTTTTGGCAAAAGTAAACCGGAAGGAACCCTTTCAAAAGCTCCTGTACAGCGCTGTCCTCCAACGCCGCAGTTACAGCTACCAGAGCTTCGAGTGACGAAGCAAAATCCACCTCCGGCAGCGCGGAACGAGGCGGCTTGAGGGCCAGAGTGGGGGAAATCGTCCAGTCGGAGCGGCACTCAGAGCCGGTCTCAAGGTCGCAGATTTTTTCATAGCGTACGACTCTGTACAAAGAAATACCGGGTTCGGAACCAGGTCCGCGATAAAAAAGAAAGTCGATCGTCAGTTTCGTCGCCCCGGAACTGCGCCACCTTCTGGTAGTGGCCCGCACAAGGCGGCCTCCGTCCTCAAACAGGCCCTCTTCCTCTGCGGTGCTCATGAGACCGCGCAGAGCTTCAACGGCCGACCCGGGATCCGCCGGAAGCAGGAGGAAAGGATCATCGTCTTCAGGAGGCGGCGTCGGCCACGGCGGTTTGCCTGCCGCCTGCAGGCATATAGGCGCAGCCGCCGCCGCCGAAACAAGTAGAAAAGCAGCCGCCCGTTTCATTGTGCAGTCCTCCGTCGGAGGAAATTCGGCTTGACGTGACCCCACCGTCAGGAGGGATCCCAAAAGGATGCCGGAATGGTTTTTCGATTTCGACCCCGGGGCCTTGATCCCGACGGGACGGGTTCAGCCTATGGGGAAACACGGCCGCCGGTCAAGTCCAATAAGAAGCAAGAATGCACACACTTTTCCGGCGGAGAAACATATTTACCGGTTGGACATGGTTTCGAGAAACATATTGAGGGTGAGCTGTCGGGAAGCAGGCTTTTTTGACTTCAAAAATGCGGCTTTGCGACCGGTTCCACTACACCGAGGAAACGAAGCAACCCGTATAGTGGGACAAGAAAGGTTTTCTCGGTCTGCTGTGCTCCTCCGCCGAAACCGAAGTAGCCGGTAAGGGCGCTGAGTGCCGACTGGACGGTTTGAAAAGAGTCGCCTTTCTCCGCCATGCCCAGTTTCTTCTGCAGCTCTCCTAAGTTGTCGGAAAGCTCTTGGAGCAGACGCCTGGACCCGCCTTGCTCAGAAAGCATGTCGGGAAGAAGCCCTTCAACAGCATCTCCGCTCAAAAGAGAGGAAAGAGTGCGAAGATTCTCAACTACAGGCCCATTTGGGTCGAAGAGCGCTGTACTGCCCCGCTTTTTCTTGACGCATTCCCCTATGTAATCAAGTGCGTCCGTAACAGTTTCGATATGGTCGCGCACTCGGCTCTTGGATTTGTTCAACAAGGCAAGAAGAACCCCCGCCACCCGGTCCTCTCTTCGGGCATTGTTCAAAGCAGACAGAATTTCTTCTATATCCGAGCGTACTGGATGCCCTCTTTCGAAGAGAAAACCCCAGCGTTTGCGAATGTTTCCCAAAGCCTTTGTAACCGTACTTATTTCTTGCGCCAGTTCGCTTTTTGAAGAAAGTAATTCGCCTGCGAGCCCTTTCCTGGCGGAAAGCTCCTCCCCGATCTTGGAAATTCCGCTAAGAAGGCCGCCTTCAGGAGGGCCACCCAGCCCTAATTCATTAACAAACCGGGCGACCTCATTGAGTATGTCCACGGGCGGCGATCCACTGAAGACGCGGCCTTCGGGCGGTTGCCCCTCACCGCGGCGTTCGATTTCGACGAATCTACCGCCGAGAACGCTTGCAGGCGCTATCCGAAAACGCGGCTGAGATCCGATCGGCGCGGAACGCTTAACAGCAAGCACGACAAGGACTTCATTCCCGCGGAGTCGGATACTCTCTACATTGCCGATTTGCACCCCTTCAAGCCGAACGGGATCGCCTTGCGCAAGGCCCGCGATTTCAGGGAATGAGACGTACAGAAAACGTTTCTCAACAACAGCTGACGTGGACAAACTCTTGAGCACAAACAGGTAAGCCAGCAGTAAGAGGCCTAGAGCTATTGTAACTGAACCTGCAATGCGGTCAGCGCGCAGTTTCCGTTCGCGGCGCTCCGCAACAAAGGCCCACGGATCTTCCGCTTTTCCCATATGGCGCCTCCGCATGCTTCCGACACCAAGTTACTACGTATAGGAAGGCTGCTACCTGTAGAAAAACCACGTGATATAGTACCCGAAGATTATGATCAGGATAAATGATATTACGACCGCACGGCGCGTTGCGTAGCCGACCCCGATCGCTCCACCTTCCGCCCGAAGCCCCTGCGTGCAGGCCACCGTGGCGATCACGACCCCGAAAACAAAAGCCTTGAAAAGCCCTGTAAAAAGGTCTTTAAGTACAAGAGCCTGAAGAGCGTCGTTGCGGAATGCAGTAAAGCTCACACCCAACTGAGTGTGAGCGAGAACGGCTCCTCCTGCAATGCCCATTATCGAAGAATATACCGTCATCATAGGGCAAAGAAGAGCCATGGCTGCGATCCTCGGCATTACAAGAAAGCGGGCCGGATCAATAGCCATGGCCTTAAGGGCATCGACTTCTTCAGAGACCGTCATTGTGCCCAGCTCCGCAGCCATAGCCGATCCAATGCTTGCAGCAAGAATCAGAGCGGTCATAAAGGGCCCCATTTCCCTGATCATGGCTACGGAGACGATCCGCCCTATGAGCTGGTTTTGGCCGAAGGTGCTGAGGGTCAAGCCTCCGTTGAGAGCAAGAATCATGCCTACGAAAATGCTGACGACCACTGTGACCGGGATCCCTTCCATGCAAGCGATGCCCAGTTGGGTGAAGAAAGCCCGTCGGGAAGTCTTGCGAACAAGCGAGGGTATGTACGCGACCGACTGGGCCAGCAGGACCAAGCCGTAACCTGCAGTATCGGCCGCTTCATTAACCCGCGCTCCCAATGCAGTTAAGATTTTCACCTTACTGTTTCCTCCTCGGTCTTCTTCGCCGCTTGGGGTTCGCTGCGCCCGCCGAAAGAAAGCGGGAGAAAGAGAACCCTGTAGGTCGTCCCTGCGTCTTGCTTCTTCAGGCCGAAAAGCCCTCCGGCGATACTCCAGCTCACAGAGGCTTCGTCCTCTTCCCAGCTGAAAAGCCCCCAAAGAAGCTCAAAAGCCCTATGCCTGCCATTTCTTATGTATCTGGCAAGTGTCCACAGTCTTCCCCAGAACCTCTCCACGTCTTGGTCGAACCACGGAAGAAGAGAAAGCGCCTCCCAACGTTCGCCGGTTTCTGTAGCCTCACGCGCAAAGAACGGCCATGCCTTGGCTCGGGTTCTCCAGGTTCTCCCACGCTTCTCGGTGGTGCGGGAATGCCACCAAAACGGCAGCACGTAGAACCTCCGCGCTTCAAGGTCCTCTTCTTGGTCCTCTTCGTAGCGCTGAAAAGGCCACAGCGCAAATTGCCGGAAGCGCTGCTCGGTACTGTTTGGAGAGCCCAAACGCCGCCAACCGAAAAACGGCCAAACGTCAAGCTGATAGAGGTCATCTCCCCGAGCGTATCTGATCGGCAGAAGGGGCATACCGTAGGAGCGAAGATGGCGCTTGCGATCCTCTTCCTGGGAATAGAGAGGCCAAAGGATGTAAGTCCGCGTCAAGCGCGAACTTGAAATACGGCCGTAGAAGGGGAAAAAGACATAGGCCGTTGAAGGAGCGCGGGTATTCAGGCCGTTGCGCTGGTATGAGAAGAAAGGCCAGAGCACATAATAGCGCTCGTAACGGGGGTTCCCGGCAACGCCTGTAGCGCGGTAGACGGCGAAAAAGGGCCAAACGCGCCAGCCGCTTCGCCTGCCTCCTTCAAGCCAATTTACAAAAGGAAACAGTACGTGGTATGAGCGCTGCGGTCCGTCTTGGAGCCGCAAGTAGAGCGGGAAAAGGACGAATCGCGCGTCATCATACCCGAAGAAGGAACTCAACCTGCCTGCAAGAGGAAAAATCGCCCAGCTTGTTCCTTCACCGGGCGCCGACCCCCAAGCGAAAAACGGCAACACGTACAGGTTCCGATCCCAACCGCCGTGGCGCTGTTTGGCTGTGTACATGGCCACAGGTAAAACCCACCACGAGCAGTCACGTTCGGTCTCGCGATACCGCATGATCGGCCAGAGGATTCTCACCTCTTCCGGCAAGACGGCGCACAGGGGCCGCAAATAAAACTCTTCCCTATCACCGACCCACTCAGCAAAAGGCGGGAATCCCACGGTGTTCTCAATGGTCCGGCACCCTGAGGCCGCCGGCCCAAGCAGCAGAGCCAGGTGTACGACCGGTCTCAAGCAGCGAATCGCAGCTCCTCCCTTTTCACAGCCTCGTCGATCAACGGCCGCCGGGGGCCTCTATTCTCCCTATCGGCCGTGAGCGTGGCAACATGCCTGCAGCTCTAATCCGCGCCTCTTGCGGCCTTGAGGCAAAGGTAGGCCGTGACAGCCGGGCCTTCAAACCGTACAGTTTACGTTTCGGCATTTCGGTCGTGCGGGGCGGGCCGCTTTCGGCCCGCCCTGGTTTGGAAAGTTTCGGCGAACGATTGCAGGAGATCCGCCTCTTGCTCATGAAGGACCTCGATCACCCGTACGCGGCTTTCCTCTTAGACGTTGAGAAGCCTATTCGGTACATAGGGGGGGAGTACGGCTGCGCCCGCCCCTCAGGGGGGCTCTCGGTCGCCCTTGCCTTTCCGGATACATACGAAATCGGCATGAGTTTTCTCGGCTTCCACATTCTCTACGATATTCTCAGGCGCGAGCCGGGGATAGAAGTCGAGCGTGTTTTTGCTCCATGGCCGGATCTGGAGGAAAAACTCAGAGCCCACGAGGTTCCGCTCGTCTCTCTGGAGACCCGCAAGCCGTTGAGCTCCTTCGACGTGGTAGGGTTTTCGCTGCAATACGAGCTCACCGCAACAAATGTGCTTGCCATGCTCGAATTGGGAGGGATTCCCCTCCGGGCGGCCGAGCGATCACAATCCGACCCTATAGTGGTGGGCGGAGGACCTTTGGCCTTTCAGCCCGAACCGCTTGCGCCCTTCTTCGATGCCTTTGTCTTGGGCGACGGTGAGGAGATTCTCCCGCAGCTTGTCCGCGCCGTGGGAGAACTGAAAAGCCAGGGTGCGCCGCGCGAGGCAGTTCTCAGGCGGCTTGCTTCATTTCAAGGCGTGTACGTTCCGGCCCTCGTTCCTGTGTCGAGGGATCCTCAAACCGGGCTGCTGGTGGCTCGGGAGGGAGTGCGCATTGAGCGTACTCCTGCGGTCGATCTGGAAAAGTACCCGTTCCCCGCCTCTTGGCCGGTTCCGGACACTGAAATCGTCTTTGACCGTTTCAGTGTCGAAATCGCACGTGGCTGCCCGGCCGGCTGCCGGTTTTGCCAGGGCGGTTTCATTTATCGGCCGGTCAGAGTCCGCTCAGCACGCCAGATCATAGAAACGATCCGCAGGGCTTCCCGCCACTGCGGGTTCGACACCGTTTCCCTTACTTCGCTTTCCACAGCGGATTATCCGCATATCGGGGGACTTATCCGTTTCTTGGCCAAGGAATTGGAAAGTCAGGGCGTTGCGCTTTCAGTATCCTCACTGCGGGCCTACGACATTCCCGAGGATTTGCTCGAGGCTTTAGGGCTGGTTCGCCAGGCGACCCTGACGTTTGCACTTGAAGCTGGAACGGCCCATTTGAGGAGCTCCATAAACAAGGTCATAAGAGAGCAGGATATTCTCAAGACGGCCGAACGCGTTTTCTCGCGCGGCTGGCAGCGCATGAAGCTTTATTTCATGATCGGATTGCCCGGTGAGACCGACGGTGACGTACGTGCAATCATTGAGGTGACCAAGAGTGTATCTGAAATCGCGCGGCGTTTCGGCCGGAGGGCGACCCGCGGGGTGACGGCCTCGGTCTCTACACTGGTTCCAAAGCCGCACACAGCTTTCCAGTGGGCTCCGATGCTCAGCTACGAGGAGATAAAGCGCAGGCAGCACCTGCTTTTCCTTGAGGCCAAGCGCCACCGCCTGAGTCTGAAGTGGCATGACGCGACTACGAGTCTGATAGAGGGGATCATAGCACGCGGCGACAGGCAGGTGGGCGAGGCCATCGAGCGCGCGTACCGCCTGGGCTGCCGGTTCGACGGCTGGGCCGACCGGCTCAAGTACGATCTGTGGGAGCAAGCTTTCCGAGAAACCGGCGTTGACCCTGATCGATACCTCAAGGAGCTTCCGGTTGAAGGCCGCTTGCCTTGGGACCATATCCACACAGGTGTTGAGATCGAATTCCTCCGTCGGGAATGGGAACGCGCTCAGAAAGGCAGGATCACTGAACCGTGTTATTTCACCGGCTTGTGCCACAATTGTGGAGCAGGCTGTGATTTGGCTGCGGCGCAGGCTCAGCCGGAGCCTCTTCCTCCACCGGCCGCCTCTCCCCCGAAGCCGCGCCAGCCGGTTCCCTTCCGCATAGCTTTCCGCCGCGGCGGGAGGCTGCGTTTTGTTTCACAGTTGGATCTTGTGCGGAGCTTCCCTCGGATTTTCAGGCGGGCAGGGCTGCCTCTTGCCTGGAGTCAGGGTCTCAGGCCGAAGCCTTTGATGAGTTTTTCGCCTGCACTGCCCCTTGGTGCCGCGGCGCTTCGCGATCTTGTTGACGTGCGACTCAGTGTGCTCGGCACGAACGGGCAAGAGGTGAAACGGAAACTGTCCGGAGTCGTGCCTGACGGACTCCAAATCCTCAGCGCTCGGCCTCTTGCGCCCTGGGAGAAGAAACTATCCCGCCGTATTCAGGCTATCGACAACGCGGTAAGCCTTCCTCCGGGGCTCTCACCCGAAGCTGTTTCAAAGCAGGTCGGCTCTTTTCTTGATGCCGACGAGGTCACGGTCACTGTACGGGAAACGGAACGCAGCCGCAGTTTTGACCTGCGGTCTTGGGTCTTGGAAGCCCGCGTGGTTGAACGGATAGAAGGGCTCAGTGAAGAAGAGGGCGCTTTCCTGTTCTTTCGCACCAAACCTGAAGCAAGACCTCTTCTGGTCGCAAGCCACCTGCTTGGGACGGAGATACGCGGAGATCGGCTCTACAGGCTGGATCTGCTGGCTGCAGGTCCTCTGGGCTTCACTTCCATTCGCTGAGGCTCAGCCGTCATCGCCTATCGCCTGAACGGGACATTCTTCCATGGCCTGGCGCGTCAGCTTCTCCTCTTCTTCGTTTTCAGGTTGCTTCTTGACGTAGGCGATCTCTTTGTCCGGATCAAACCCGAAAATATTTTCGGCCAACGTTACGCACTGATTACAGCCGATGCAATTGGAATCGACGTAGAACTTGCCCGGCACGTTTTGGGGTAAGCGTGCAGTTCGATCGGCCATGGCTTGCATTCCTCCGCAAAAAACTTCTTACAGCCAAGATAGGGGACCGGTACGCCGTGCTTCGCCCACGGTTATGGTCGGACCGTGTCCCGGGTACAAGCGAAAATGCTCCGGCAACGCAAAGATACGTTCCTCGATCGACCGCCGCAACGCTGCGGCATCGCCGCCCCAGAGATCCACTCTCCCGACGCCCATCGCAAAGACGGTATCTCCGTTGAACACGCGGCCCGAGCCGGAGTCCACGTAGCACACGCTGCCGGGGGAGTGCCCCGGAGTGTGCAGCACCTCGATCTTTCCCCCATCCAACCGCAAGGTTGCGTCGTCGCTGAGGAGGTGGTCCGGGGGCGGCAGAGGATCAGGAGGCGGCAGCCCGAAAAAAGAGGCCTGCAGAGCCGCTTTTTCCCATAAAGGGAGATCCCCCTCATGCAGTACGATGTCGCCGCCGAGCTCTTCCTTCAGAAGCGCAGCGCCCTCAATGTGGTCCAGGTGACCGTGCGTGCAAAGAATGTAGCGCAGGGCGCCTTCCAGCTCTTTAACCGCTTCGAGGATGGCGCGACTGGGCGCCCCCGGGTCAACCACCAGCACCTCTTTTGCCTGCGTCTCAAGTATGTAGCAGTTGGTACCGAAGAGTCCGACGGTCAAGGTTTGTACGGAGGAAAAGATCGATTCGTCCATACAGTCATTGCTCCTGTGGCACGGAGGCTAAAGCTTACAGCCGTCCCCGGGCGGAACGGTGATTTTACGAGCAGCCCCCGGCTCTTGCCAAGGCGCACGCTTCTGAAACGCTTCGAGGTGGACCTGGGGCAGCGGTGAGGTACATTTTAGCTGTGGCCTTCGGGCCGAGCCCGGCGGCGGGATTAGAAACAGGAGGTCCTGAGCGCAGGTAATGCTTCTATTTTCATTGCTTTGCGTACCGGTCCTGTTGGCGCTTTCTGCGCTTTTTTCCGGAACTGAGACCGCGGTTTTCGCCTACGACAGGCTTGAGGCGGAGCAAATCGCACGTTCCGGGCGCGGCCCCCTCAGCACAATATTCAGGCGCCCGGATCTCTTCTTGGCTACGGTGCTGCTTCTGAACCTGGCGGCCAACGCCGGCCTGAACGTCTTGCTGGCTTATGTAACCACGCAGGTTGCGGGCGAGGCATACCTGCCGTTACTTGCGGTCGTCACAACCGCGCTGATTCTGCTCTGCTCTGAGATTACTCCGAAAATCGCGGCGGTGAAGTACGCCAAAAAGCTCGCTCCGCTGGGTGCAATCCCTCTTTTCTCAGCCATGACCCTGCTGCGGCCGCTTATGGCCGGAATGGTCGCAGCTTGCCAGTGGATCCGCCGCCGCGCACCTTGGAAGCCCGTCCCTTATTTAATGCCTGAAGAGCTGCGAAGCGCGGTTGCAGAGGCCATTGAGGCGGGAGAGTTGTCACCTGCGGAAGGCAAAGTGCTTGACAACATGATCGTATTCAGGGAACGCCCGCTTCGTGAGTTCATGACCCCGCGCACCGAGATCGTATTCCTGCCGCGTACCACGCCGCCTGAGGAAATTCCCCGCCGCATGCGTCAAGCCCGTTTTGCACGGCTGCCGGTTACGGATGGAAACGACATCGACACCGTGATCGGCTGCATATACGTGAAGGAAGTGCTTCTTGCCGAGTCTCCCGATTTGGAGCGCCTCCTGCACCCGGTGTATTTTGCACCTGAGTGCATGCACGCCGGGGATCTATTCCGTGAGCTGATCGAGCGGGCGATCCAGCTTGCCATGGTCGTGGATGAATACGGAGACATTGTCGGGCTGGTGTCGGTCCACGACCTTATAGAGGAGCTTATGGGTGAAAACCCCGACGAGTACTCGCCGCCGGATCCCTGGGTTGCACGCAAAGTGCATGATGGGTGGATAATCAATGCTTCGGTGCCCGTTGAAACCGTAAACCAGCGGCTGGGTCTCAATCTCCCTGTGGGCCGTGAGCGAACGCTTGGAGGCTTTCTTTTCAACCTCTTCGGCCATTTGCCCAAGCGCGGGGAATCCGTCCGCTGGGGGCCTTGGAGGTTCACCGTCCAAGTCGTACGTAGGAAGAGAATCGCTGTTGTGAAGTTAACGAAAGCCCTGAACGCAACCGGAAAAAGCACGGGCGAGGGAGTCGGACCGGAGGAGACAACGGGGCAGCGGAAGCAAGCAGGAAATTTGAGCGCCGAAAGCGTGGAGAACCCGGAGGAAGAGCAGTGACGGTTTTGGCGTTATCGGCTGTTATTCTGGGCATGATTCTGTCCGCTGTTTATACAGCCTCTGAGATCGCCATAGTGGCTGTCAACCGCCTCCGGTTGCGGCATTTAGTGAGGATCGGAGCCCCCGGGGCCAAACGCAGCGCTGAGATTGCAGCAAGACCCGACGCCTACTTGGCTACAACCCTTATCGGACTCAATTTGGCAAACAGCATAACAGCGGTCGCCGCTACAGCTTTGGTGGTCAGACTCGGCTGGCCTGCGACCGCTGCCGGAAAGAGCGCGCTCTTTATCGTCGCCAGTTTGCTTTTCTTTTTTGTTGCGGAGCTTCTCCCCAAAACGATCGTACGGCTCAGGCCGACCCTTTTCCTCTTGTATCTTTCAGGCCTCCTGCACCTTTCCTACCGGATTTTCCGGCCTGCGGTCTCGGCTGTGGAAAGGCTTTCGCGACGCGCATTCGGAAAGGTAAGCCCCAGAAGCCGTATCACACGCAAGGAGATAGAGGCGCTGATTCAAAGCAGCGAAGGCAAGAAAGTGCTCCCTGAGTTCAACGGTCCGGGCGCCGCGAGGCTTTTTGCTTTTCACCGCCTTGCGGTCGGAGAAGTTATGACACCGCGAAGGCTGGTTGCCGCTTTGCCCGTGCAGGCGCGTCGGGAGGACCTTTTCGAACTTGTGCGGGAAACAGGTTTCACGCGGATTCCTATCTACGAGAAGCCTGAGGGGGACTTCATCGGCCTTGTCAACATTTATGACTTCCTTTACCAAGAAGAACCTCCGGACAAGCTTGTTGAGCTCCTCCGCCAGGCACCGGTGGTGGAGACACAGACTTCGGCCTGGGAGGCTCTGCTCCTGTTTCAAACAACCCCTCACCGCCTGGCCTTTGTGAAAGATAATCAAGGGCGGCACGTCGGGATCGTAACCGCTCAAGATTTGGTGGAGGAGATCCTCGGAGAGTTGAGGGAGGAGGCTGCATGAGGCCGGTGCCGGAAAAGAGGCACCGTTTTGAGCGGGTCCCCGGCAGGGTGTAACGCCCGGAAATAGGCCCCCGGCCCAAGCTCCACCCACGCGGGTGACAAGCCCGAAGAGCACACGCGGGGCGGGCTTCCAGCTGGGGGGCATTGCGGCGCAAAAAGCCCATGACCGCGGATTTGACAGGCGAAGTGACAGGCGTGCGAGAAAACCGATCTTTTCACACTCGACGGGCTGATCAATGCCAACGGGGCAACAGCTTAGCCTGACCTGAGAAGCCGATTAAGACGGATTCCCACGTCCAACGGCAAGGATGCGACAACAACAAACCCCCAGACTCGACCGCGTAATCAGTACGCACGGGGGACACCTTTGAGTGCGGAATGCTTGCTCCCAAAAAAGACGCGAGAAGGCCAACTCCTCACGGCGCA
>CAZGYL010000099.1:0-11482 GCA_964529985.1 uncultured Planctomycetia bacterium
ATCAACCAGCGTAAGCACCGCCTGGGGCGGTATGGATTCGGCCGGACACGGCACATCGAAAAACCACCTTACCGCTCCGCCGAAAAGCTTCACCTGATCAATGGTTTGATTTGCGCCGCAGTGGCGGAGCTCAGGAGGCCTGTCGGCGGTAAGAAGAAGCAGCGGCACGAAGCCCCGGGAAGCCTCGATCACAGCAGGGAGAAGCTCTGCAGCCGCTGTACCTGAAGTGCAAACCACTGCTGCAGGCTTGCGGGTCGCTCTGCCGTAGCCGACGGCATGAAAAGCTCCTCCCCGCTCGTCGAAGTGCACGACCGGCTTGATCCTGTGGTTCCGGGCGAATGCCGCAACAAGCGGGGAGTTCCTTGAGCCCGGAGCGATTACAACGTAGGAGACACCGGTCCGCAGCAATTCCTCAACAATCAGATCGGCCCAAAGACCGTTCAGATTGGGATGGTAGATCTCCATGGCTTGCGAGCAATTCGATAAACCACTGGACTTTTTGCTGAATCTCCGACCATTCGCCGTCGGCGGTGGAACCTTCCACAATGCCGGCGCCGGCATACAAATGCGCAATATCTCTCTGAAGCAATGCAGAACGCAACGCTACAGCAAATTCCGCCGCTTCAGCAGATATCCAACCTATCGGCCCTGCATACCAGCCGCGGTCGAAAGGCTCAAGCTCCCGGATCCTACGCCTTGCATAGGTGCGGGGCACTCCACCAACCGCAGGCGTCGGGTGCAAGCCAGCGAGAAGATCACAATCCCCGATCCCGCGCTTAAGAGTGCCGCAGAAACGTGTCAGAAGATGTTGCACGTCCTGTAGTTTGGCGATCCTGGGTGTTTGGTCCTTGCTCAGCACGCAGCAGAATTCCCTGAGCACAACATCGATCGCTTCCACCACATAGCGGTGTTCGAGCAATTCTTTCCTGCTCGAAAGTAGCTCTTTTTCCAACTCTCGATCTTCGCGCTCAGCCCTGCCGCGCCTTCTTGTGCCGGCAAGCGATTCGCTCCAGATCCTCCCGCCCACACGCCTGTAAAGTCGCTCGGGCGAAGCTCCCAGGAACGCACTTGCTGCGCCTCCAGGCCGGAAGAAGAAATGAAAGCATTTCGGCCCGGACAAGCTCAGCCTCTCAGCCACTGCAACCGGATTCAAAGTCCGACTGAACTTCAGAGTAGTCCGCCTGGCGAGAACGATCTTCTCAAGCTTGCCTTGAGAGAAAGACGTCAAGGCAGCACCCACAGCATTATCCCAACTCAATCTGTCGGGATTGTCCAGACGTCCTTGGGGTTTCAGTCCGTCCTCCCAGGGAGGTTGACTATCTATCTCAAGGCCCTTGAGCATACCGGTAAGAGCCGCTCTCCTTGATCGGTCTTGATCCGGCAGGACCGTGCAGGTAAGAAAAGTCCGTCCCCCGCGCCTTTCAAAAAAAAGCCTCGGAACCGCGAACCAAGCGTACTTGAAGTCGTTCCACTCGGGATCGATCGATCGCTCGGGATCGAATCGAATTCCTCCGAAAAAACGAACGGCGGGAAAAAGCGGCGAGAGGTGTCTTCTGACCGCAGTACAAACTGCGCGCAGATCCCCCGGAGTGTGCTGCACCACGCTGTGGGTCACCCCGAAGCCCGCAAACTCGAATGCCCCCTCGCGGTCCTTCCAGTACACGCTGAGCGCCAGCGGGCCCAACGATTGGACGATCGGCACAGCAAACGAGCCCAACGGCACGGTTACGCAAGCTACCTGCTGGGGATTAAGTCCCCGCGGCCCAAACCTTGAATCGAGCAGCCGCTCCACCTGCCGCGACAGACGGTCCAGCGCGACTTCGAGGCAGGGGATATCGATTTGCGGGCTGGAACTTTTTCTCATGAACCGCAACCGGCAACGTAACAGTGGATCATATGCCCGGTGAGCGTGCCGAAGTTACACGGACCGAAAGCAACTCGAACCGAAACATAAAGAGGAATAGTATACCCCCAGCCCCGAAGGTCCACCAACACGCCCCGAGCCCCGTGCGGCGCTCTTGCAGCCTCCGTCAGCGCAGCGGCCCGCAACCCAGCAGATCCGCCGTGGGATCGGTGCCGGGTCTACCTCCCGGCGGGGGCAGCTCCGGCAGCAAGCCGGTAGTGTATGACAGCAACGTCACCAAATCAGCAAGATCCAAGCGGCCGTCGTCGTTCGCGTCGGCGGCATCAGCGCAACCCGGGGTAGGCGCTTCTGAAAAAAGCCACGCTGAAAGCCTTAATGCGTCCGACAAGGTGACCTTGCCATCGTTGTTTACGTCACCTCTCAGGAATAGAGTGCCTGATTCGGTGTACTCGTAAGCACCTATGTCAGGAGCCCGCCCCTGGGGCACAGCCGTTCCGTCGTAGTCAAGCCACCTCCCGGTGTACTCGCCTGCGTCGATGGCCGGCGATCCTTCTGCAGGGTGCAGATCAAAGGGATAACCCCGGAAGTTCGGAGAAACTGTAATCTCACTCGGATCGAGGCGCAGCCCATAGCGCGAAGGATCGAGCTCCGGAACGTACCAAATATTCCGCCGGTGGGCAAAAGCGTCATGATTGGCGAGCGCTTTGACGTTGTGGAGGACGAAAACATTATTGCGGACCACGAAACCGCCGCCAGGACCTGTTCCGCCGAAAAGCACGGGCGCCCAAGTACGTTCCCGGCCTGTTTCAACCACAGTGTTGTTCTGGACGTAAAAGCGCTCGGCCTCAACGCGATACGCACCTTTGGTATGAAGCAGCGTGAATCTTCCGTTATCAAGCGCTATATTGTAGGCTACCACGGTATCGCGACACGGTCCGCCTCCCACCTCTAGGAAACCGTCGCAGTCTCTGGCAAAATTCCAGGCTATGAGGTTTCGGTCCACGGTCAGATCGTTGCGGTAGGGAAAAAGCTCTACGGCACCTCCATCATCGCCGAAATCAAAACTCGGTGCGCGCAAACCGACCATGGTATTGTGCGTAACCTTGTTGTCGCTGTTCATAAGCCAAACACCCACCGCACCGAAATCGTCGTACCGGGTCGAATCATCCCGGCCCGGTGTGTTCCGTACCATTCTCAAATCATAAATCAAACACTTTGTTACGGTCGTAAAACGGCCTGCAACCACCACCCCGAGGCCGCAGTTGTGAATCTGGAGATTTCGAATCAAATTATCGCGGCTCCCGTTCCATACGCTTACTCCCGCCAATCTGGCGCCGGTAAGCTCCAAGTCCTGCACGGTCACCCAACGGGCACCTTCAGTTAAAACCACAACCGAGAAGGAAGGCTCAACCGTGTTGTAGCGTTCAGCAGGATTATCCCTGCAGTAAAGGTAAAGCCTGCCTTTGGAAAAACTGTAGGTGAATTCACCTTCGCGCCGCAGATCACTCAATTTCCAGCGCCAAAGAGCAGCGTCCCCATCAAGCCAAAGGCCCCTGCGGTAAATAGGTGAAAGCGGCGTGGAAGCGCTCCAGATATTGTTTCCTTCGCGCTTCCAGTGTTTCACGCGGAGCGTTCCGTCAAGAAGCGGCGCCGCTCCTTCACCGTATGCGCCGAACGTAATCGGATCTCCCGCAGTACCGGCGGCTTTTACTAAGAGGTTTCCCCTGAATACACAATCGCGTTTGAAAAGGACTCTATCGCCGGGCGCAAGCCGCGCCCGACTCACCCTGTCCACCGTGCGCCAAGCAGCTTGAGGCGTTGCTCCGCTGAGGGTATCGTCGCCGTTGCGGGAATCCACAAAGAATGTAGCCCCCCAAAGGCAGACAGAATCGAACGCCGTCAGAACCGCCGCCAGGATCCTCCACACAAGCCCGCCCTCCTCCACCACCAGGCTGGCTGACTGCACACCCTACACGTGCGAACCACAGGCACGAAAGGGCGATTGTAGGGGGTTGACCCGGTCTTGTCACCCTATGGAAAAGCCGCTTCAGCGGAGGGCCCGTTTGCGCTCTTCCAGCCGTTTTTCAAGGATCGCATCAACGCACTGAAAGAAAGCGGCGGTACACGGCATTATCAGGCGGTAAAACACCTGGGTGCCGCGTTTCTCGAAATCCACTATGCCTGCATTGCGCAGGATCGAAAGGTGCTTCGATACTGTGGATACGTCTGCACCCACAAGGGCGGTAAGCTCGCATACGCACCGTTCCCCGCGGCTGAGCTCTTCCACCATAAGCACGCGGCTCGGGTGCCCCAGCGCCTTGAGTACTTCCGCCCTGGCTTGTGATCGCATCCTGTCGGTCTTAGCCACTACAGAACCTCCTTCCCCCATTGAACTTCCGGATCGCTGCGTGGTCAAGCTCGCCTTTCGGCCGCCGCTCCGGCTGCAGCGCGTCTCGGCTCCCCAGCACGGTTATTTGTCTGAGACCCCCGGCTACAGGACCTGGTCGGTTGACTATACCTCGAGCCCGGCCTGCCTGCCCAACGGTCCTCCTATTTGTCTGAAGATTGTGCATTTCGGCCCCTTAGGTAATGTCAGGAATGCTTACATTGCAGTAGAGACCTCTATGGAGCTCTTGGTATACTGTTTCTCCTGGGTCCGGCCCAGTGATTGCTCCTGAAATCTTCACCAAAAGTGTTCAGCAATCGTTTCGTCGGAATGATCGACTCGAGCTAAATCCCAACTGTATATTACGCAGAGTTATGCTCATGAAGCTGCTGGTACCGAAACGCTTTTCCCTCTTTGCTGAGGTTTTTCTTCCCTTCCTCTGTTTAACCCTCGGATCTGTTGCGGCTTCGCAAACCAGGCGGGAGCACGAAAAATCTATTGAGCCCGGACGCCTGACCCTATCTCTTGCCGGGGAGTGGCGCTTTGCGCTTGATCCCGGCGGGGTCGGTATCGAGCAAAAGTGGTTTGCCAAAGAGCTCGCTGACACGATACGCTTGCCCGGCACAACCGATGAAAATCACAAGGGCATTAAGAAAGACGAACATCGCACCGACCGCCTCTCGCGGGTCTGGTACTGGAAAGGACCTGCGTGGTATCAGCGCTGCGTAACCGTTCCTGAATCCTGGCGCGGCAAGAGGATCACCTTGTTCTTTGAGCGGTCAAAACATACGCGCGTGTGGGCCGATAGCCGTTTCTGCGGCTGGGAAGACACTCTCAGTGCACCGCAAGTCTTTGATCTGACCGCAGCCTTGGATCCAGGGGAACACACAATTACTGTGTTGGTCGATAACGCCCGGGTGCCTCCTGTGGGCCCGGCCCATGCCCTTGACGAGCGGACTCAGACCAACTGGAACGGCATAATCGGCAAGATAGAGCTCCGTGCCACAGACCCGGTGTGGCTTGACGAAGTCCAAGTGTATCCAGACGCAGCCCACAGGCGTGCTGCCGTTCACATTGTGGTGGGAAACATCACAGGAATACCTGTCTCAGGATGCATTACTGTTGACTGCGAAAGTTATAATGTGCCCAAGCCGACAACATTCCAGCGAAAGATAGTTGATATACGCGTACCTGCACATGCAACCGATGTGCGCTTCACATATACTCCACGCCCTGAACCGCCCCTCTGGAGTGAGTTTACTCCTGCTATGCTGTGCTTAAAGCTGCACCTTCAGGCAAAAGCCTCAGACCGGTCCTACCGCGACGATCTCACCGTCAGCTTCGGCATGCGTGATTTCACAAGGCAACGCAATCGCTTTCTGATCAACGGCACCAGAGCTTTTCTGCGGGGCAATACTGAGTGTTGCATCTTTCCCCTCACCGGCTATCCCCCGATGGAAAAGGCCGGGTGGGTGCGTGTCTTTTCTGTGGCCAAATCGTACGGCCTGAACCACTACCGCTTCCACTCATGGTGTCCGCCGGAGGCAGCGTTCCAGGCTGCTGACGAATTGGGCATGTACCTCCAGGTGGAGTTGCCCAACAAGCGAAGCGGCTTCAACCCGCAACAAAGCAGGAAAGACTCCGGGGCCGGCATTAACCGACTGGATCTTGATAGCGCCGTGCAGAAAGTTTCGCTCTATGATTATGCGAAACGCGAAGGCAAGCTAATACTGAAGACTTTCGGCAATCATCCCTCATTTGTGATGTTCACCTTGGGCAATGAGCTGGGTCGCAACCGAGGCATGTTTGAGCTTGTCTCTTACTTTAAATCCCTCGACGGGCGGCACCTTTACGCCCAAGGCTCGAACAATGTGCACTGGAATCCATCGCTTGCTGAAGGCGATGACTTTTGGGTGACTTGCAGAACCGCGAAAGATCTTCCTGTCCGCGGAGCATTTGCAACCGTAGACTACAGCTTCGGACACATTGAGTACCGGCCGCCTTCGACTATGGTGGATTATCTTGAATCGATCTGCGGTGTTCCGGTTCCTGTGGTAAGTCATGAGCTGGGGGAATTTCAAGTTTATCCCGACTACAGCGAGATCCCCGAATACACGGGGGTTTTGAAGGCCCGAAACTTAGAGGCCTTCCGTGAGTCGCTCCGAGAAGCAGGTATGTTGGATCAGGCACGCGATTTCGTCCGCGCCTCAGGGGCCCTTGCTGCCATTTGCTACCGCGAAGACATCGAAGCAGCCCTCCGGACACCGTGCTTAGGAGGGTTCCAGCTTTTGGCCTTGCACGATTTTCCAGGGCAAGGCACCGCACCTGTGGGCATGTTGAACGCGTTTATGGAATCAAAAGGGGTGATTGCGCCTGAGGTGTGGCGCCAGTTCTGTTGCGAGACCGTTCCTTTGCTGAGGATGAAAAAGTACACCTGGACTACCGACGAAACCTTCGTCGGCCGCGTACAGGTCGCCCATTACGGACCGCGGGATCTTACCCGGGCCCGCGTCAGTTGGAGGGTAAGCGGCGCGGGCGGCGAAAAGATCGCCGCAGGTTCTTTTCCACCTTTGACTCTGAAACAAGGAAAAGTCTGCGACATTGACATGTGGGCGCTGCCTCTCTCAGAGGTCCGGCCGCCGCAGAAACTGACGATTAGTCTCGCAATTGAAGGAACCTCCTATAAAAACGACTATCCTATTTGGGTGTATCCGCCGGAGGTGGACAGGGCTGTGCCGCAGGGCGTGATTCTCTCTGAAGATTTTACAAGCGCTGAGACACAAAAACACCTTGCAGAAGGCGGCAAGGTCTTACTGATTCCAAAGCTCACCCAGTTGCCGTACAGCATCGAGGGTGCCTTTCAGAGCGACTTTTGGTCTCCCATGTTTCATGCAGCTGCCAAACGCCGAGGCGTAAAAGTGCCGCCTGCTACACTGGGAATACTATGCAATCCGTCTCACCCGGCCTTGGCTGCATTCCCCACCGAGTTCCACAGCAACTGGCAGTGGTGGCACTTGGTGAAGAACTCGCGCCCGATTATTCTCGACAACACACCAAAGAGCTACCGCCCCATTGTACAGGTCATTGATACCTTTGCGCGCAATCACAAGCTCGGGTTGATTTTCCAGACCAAAGTCGGAAAAGGAGCGCTCCTTGTGTGCGCAATCGATCTCCTTCACCTTCAAGATAAGCCCGAAGCACGTCAGCTGCTTCACAGCCTCCTCAAGTACGTGGGCTCTCCTGATTTCTCGCCCGCGCAGGAGCTACCTCTCGCGCTCCTTAAGAGACTGTTTCCAGGTGAAGGCTCACTAAGGAAAAGCTCATAGAGCCCGGCGCGATAGCCGACGCCGCGGTGCGCTTCGGAACGGACGCCTATTGCGCGCACGGCGGGAACTTACAAGGCGGAAGATCGTCCGCAGTAGGATCCGGTCCGCACTTGCCGAAGGGCGCGGGCAGATCGCCCTCACCCGCGAAGAGATGCCCCAGGATCGCAATGGCATCCGCGATGTTCAACCCGCCATCGTCGTTGCTGTCGGCGGCATCCGGACAACTCGGCGCAGGCTCGCCACCGAACAGGTGGCCCAAGAGCGCGATAGCATCGGCAATGTTGAGGCCACCGTCGGCGTTGACATCGCCGCGCTTAAACGTATCCTCGGGGCCCGGCCCGACGTCGACCCGCCAAATCTCCAGAATGCACAGATCCCCTCCGTTGGCGTCCCGCGTCCCGCCGCAGCCGTCATTGCTGTTCGCCTGCAGAACGTGGAAACGGATATAACCCTCCGTCACTTCGAGGGTCGGACTGTTGGGGCAGTCCGCGGTGGGACGTCCATTCTCGTCCATGTTCACGAACTGAGGATCGGGAGGAATCCCGTCGCCCAGAGGCGGAATCCGGCCGTTGAAGCCGACCCGGGCGTAGACCCCCTGCCCTGAACCTGGAGCAACCTCGCCCTTGGAGAATTGGGCCTGGTCGTGGTTGTAGATCAGGGTCACGTAATTGTTCTTGATGTCACCAGGCATACCGGACCCGCCGTTTTCCGCAAGTAGGCGGTGTGCATGCCGATTGTCCGGACTACCCACGGCGGCGACGAACCTATACTTCCCGTTCGGCACGTCGACTCGGAAGATAATCCCCTCAGGCGGGAAATTCTCCGGATCAAAGACGCTGCACGGTTCGCCGGGATCACCACCTGTAACGGCCGCATTGCAGGTCTTGGTGAAATCCTTGGCGCCGATAAACGAGTTGTAAAGCTCTTCGCTACAGTCAGTGCTGAACACGTTCCGGTCATTCGCAGTGTTGTCGAAGGGGCCGAAGATGCCGTACCCGCCCCGCGCGCCGAACGGCTGGTCCAGCGGATCTGGAAACAGAACCTCAAAACCCCATCCCACATCTTCGCTGTAAGCAATGGCGTCCGGCGAGGTCTGCTCGATTGCCACGTACGGCGTTCCCGGTTCGTTCGGGGTTTCGCACCATTCCTCCTGCCCCTCAAGGGCCGTTCCGGGATGGACGCCGAAGGCAAAGGCGATCTCGAGCCGCGCACCATCGTCGATGCGATCACAGATCGGGGCCGGAATCTCGCAATTCAGATTGACCACCACCGAAATCGGGTCACAATCACCGTTCGTGGGCGCAACCGAGTAGGTAAGTTCCCCGAAATCGGGAATGTCCTCGTCCAAGTATTCCTGGGCGTCACCAGGGTAGGACGCCTCGAGGACAACCTCCCCGGTACCGTCGTCCCGAAGAATGCGGATTGCCTCATACCCCAGGTTGTTCTGCCAGGTCAGGCGCACCCCGTCCTCGAGACGCTCCGCCTGGAGGTCCGTTATGCATGCATTGAATTGCTTCTCGATGGTTCCGCAGTCCTCTCCCGGTACGACAAAGGACAACTCGTAGGTAAGAAGACCGGGCTCGGCGGTCTTATCCACGTACTGCGGCGGATCGGCCGGAGCTGCCGCGGCCAGCTCCACTCCGTTGCGAACGATCCTTACACTGGTCGGAGTGGCAAGCCCGTTCTGCCACGAGAGCGTCACCCCGTCCGGCCCGCCTGAGGCCCTCACGATGCTCGGACACACGCCGCGACCTACAACGTCGAAAAAGGTGGTTCCGAAACGGATTTCGTCGAAGATCGTGTTATTCGTATCCCATACGCAAATAAGGTTGAATGTCGACTGGTCAAGATCGACATCCGTGATCGATGCGATCGCCTCGTCCTCCTCCGGTTCGGTCGTCAGATCCGTGACATTGAACAGGAAGAGCTCGTCCGGAGTACCGGCGGGCTTCCAGTTGATCTTGCCCACCACGAGCGTCGGGTCGTGGTGCCTTGCTCCTGGCTGGATCGGCTGAGTAAACGTACCCGCGCTGACCACCGGGATCGAGCTGTCGTCAAAGGCCAGGGCGTTGATCGTGCCGTCACCCGCCCCGTAATCCGGTGTCATGAACGTGAATCCAAACCCTTCGCCGTCGTAGGGAGTATAGTTCCCATGGCGGTCGTCGTCGCCGTCCCCCAGTAACGGCGTGCCCTGTGTGGAATATTTATAGTTACCGAAATGAAAAGACCCCCAACGGTGAGCGGAGGGTGCCGCCACCAGAACCGCGAACCACACTGTCGTATTGTCCTGGGTCAGCGCAGCCTGCGCCTTGGCGGAAATCTTGCGGTGTGCCTCAGCCCGCCCCATACTGCCATACCGGGACAGCGAATTGCCCGCCACGGGGAGCTCCACCTGGTTCTCATCCATGAAGGTCAAGCCCTCAAACTGCATAACGTAATCCCGGCCGTGGGACTTGCTCGCACTCCACGGACCGTCAAAGCCAAGGCCGCCGTTTTGGCCATCGATCAAGGATAAAAGTTCGTAATCAAACTCCTCCTCGACCAAAAGCTCCCCATGGACCGGTACGACTGCAAGTGTCCAAAGAAAAGCCGCCACCGCACCACGGAACGCGGCGCTCGTGATTCCGTTGCGCAAAAGCATACCGTTTCCTCCTTTTCAAAAGTTAAGCCCGTCCCTATCAATTAACCATTTCCCAGGTCTCGGCCCTTCTGAACCATATAGCTGGGAAACGCCCCCACTGTGCCCTGCCCCCCAGCACTCGGAGGCGCCCTTCCCTGTAGTAGTTTCCAGTATAGCAGCAGCCGCTTGTAGGTCACAATCCCCTCCCCGGCCCGGAATTCCGCCAGCCCGGCTGGCGGGCGATATCCCCACGAGTGGTTCTTCACCACCGCCCCTCAGAGTGGTTTACAGCGTGTCGCTCTTAGAGCGTAAAATAGGAAGGTTGAAATAGGGACTGCGCATGGCCGGTTATCAGCGCCTTACACCCCTAAATCCCCCGGGCTGCTGTCGCTTCCGCTGCAGCGCTATGGGTACTTTCTTTGAGGTCTTTTTTGCAGGGTGTTCCCGCCGGGAAGCCGCCGGGGGAGCTGAGGCTGCATTTGAACTCCTGCAGGAAATTGAACTCCAGCTTACAGACAGACGGCCCGAAAGCGATGTAAGCCGTATCAACAGGTTGCCTGAGGGCGGGCACCTTGTGGTCGGTCCCTACGCATTCGATTGCATCAAGATCGCTGAAGAAGCTGCAAAACAAACAGCAGGGGCCTTTGATATAGCCTTCCGCAGCCGCTTAAGCAATCCCGAAACCGAAGCCTCCCGGCCTCGGTCAAGTGCCGGCCGTCGAGCGAATCGCCGTGCGTTTGAACTTGACTCAAGCCGCAACGAGGTCCGAGCTCTGCAGGCCGGGCTTAGAATTGACCTGGGCGGAATCGGCAAAGGCTTTGCGCTGGATATCATGGCAGGGCTGCTCAAAGAGTGGGGGTTTGATTGCTTTCTTCTCCACAGCGGCTTCAGCACTGCGGTATTGTGCGGAAGGCCCCGCGGAGGCAGGGGCTGGGCGATTTCGCTCGCGCACCCGGATAAACCCGGCCTGACAGTCCGCAATCTGCTTTTGGATCGCGGTGCTGTAAGCGGTTCCGGCCTGCGCCGCGGCCCGCATATCATAGATCCAAGAACCGGAGAGCCGATCAGGTCCAAACGCGCGGCTTGGGCCCTTGCTCAGACAGGCGCCTGGGCCGATGCGCTTTCTACAGCCTTTATGGTCATGGAGCCGGGCCGCATAAGAGAGTTCGTGGAAAGCCGCCCTGAAATCGGCGCACTCATTATTCCGGCCCGCTCGGGCGGCGGTAAAGGGTCCTTGAAGACCGCCGCGTTCGGCCGTCTTAAGGCCTAATGTTTCCCGGAACGCT
>CAZGYL010000100.1:0-11451 GCA_964529985.1 uncultured Planctomycetia bacterium
CTCTTCGTCCGGCGTGGTTATATGCAGCCCTTTGGGCGAAACAAGCAGCCAATGCAGAGCTGAAATCTCCAAGCCGTGCCGCTCGGCGGTCTCCACAATGGCCCGGCGGGCCTCCGGGCTTAAGTCGCGCACCGAGTCTGCAAGCGTGAAGGGCGCAAGCTCAACCCCTTCGTAGCCCAATTCCGAAGCCAACTTACAAACCTCCTCAAGAGAGGTATCGCCGAAAAGTTCGTTGCAAACAGAAAACCGCACTGGTGCTTCTTCCGCCATAGCTCCTCCTTACCGGCTGGGGCTCCGAGTCCGGCGCCGGACTCGCGGCCGCATTCTAAAGGCCCCGCCGGGGGTGCTGCAACCTTTCCAGGGGCATGTTCTACAATTACGAGGCCCGCCCTTCCACAACGGAGGGGCAAAAAGAGCGCTGGGAAAAGGACCGAAAAAAGGTAGAATAGGAATTTTTGGACACGTTCCCCTGTAACGCCTTGAGGAGAGGTCGATGCTCGACAACTATGAAATCGAGTCGCGGTGCCACCGTAAGAAGATCTACGAGGTCGCTGCCGAGCTCGGGCTTGATCCCGAGAGAATCCTTCCCTACGGTCATTACATTGCAAAAATCCCTATAGGAGAACTCCTGGCCCGGCAGCGCCGTCCGGACGGCAAGCTTATTCTGGTTACGGCCATGACCCCCACACCCCAAGGGGAAGGGAAGACCACGACCACGATCGGGCTGGGAGACGCCCTGCGCCAATTGGGGAACAAGACGGCGATATGCCTGCGGGAGCCGTCCCTCGGCCCGTATTTCGGTGTCAAGGGCGGAGGGACCGGAGCCGGGTGGGCCCAGGTGACGCCCGCTGAGGACATCAACCTGCACTTCGTGGGCGACATGTATTCGGTCACCAAGGCAAACAACCTGCTTGCGGCCCTGATCGACAATCACCTCCAGCACGGGAACGAGCTGAACATAGACCCGAGAAGAATCGTTTTGCGGCGGGTGCTCGACCTGAACGACCGCGCCCTGCGCGAAATCTTCGTAGGACTCGGCGGGGTGCGCAACGGGATCCCGAGGCGTGATGGTTTCGACATTACGCCCGCCTCTGAAGTTATGGCCATTCTGTGCTTGGCGAAGGACTACAACGATTTGGGCGAGCGCATGAGCCGCATGGTGGTCGCCTTCACATACAAAGGAGAACCTGTCCTTGCAAAGCAACTCCAGGCTGTAGGCGCCATGAAGGTGTTGCTTCGTGACGCCATACACCCGAATCTGGTACAGACTCTGGAAGGCACGCCGGCCTTCGTACACGCCGGACCTTTCGCCAATATCGCTCACGGCTGCAACAGCGCCATCGCAACCCGCATGGCTCTTAAGCTGGCGGATTACGTGGTGACTGAAGCGGGGTTCGGCACCGACTTGGGCGCGGAGAAATTTTTCCACATAAAATGCCGCACGGCGGGACTGAAACCCAATGCCGCGGTCATTGTAGCCACTGTGAAGGCCGTGCAGTATCACGGCGGATTCACAGACCGCGGGGGTTTGGGGAACCTGGCCAAACACATTGAAAACATCCGGCTCTTCGGCCTGGAACCGGTTGTTGCGTTGAACCGCTTTCCCGATGATCGCCCCCAGGATCTAAAACGTATAATTGCTTTTTGTGAGAAGAAAAACGTGGAAGCGGTTGTGGCCGACCATTATCGAAAGGGCGGTGAAGGAGCGGTCGATCTTGCTGAAGCCGTTTTGCGGAGCATCGAACGCAACAAGCGCAGAAAGCTACGCTTCCTCTACCAAAAAGCCGAATCCCTCAGAACCAAGATAGAAAAGGTGGCCCGCCTCGTGTACGGGGCGAGGGGAGTGGATTTCGACCGCGGAGCCGAGACGGACTTGGAGCTTCTCTCGCGCCACGGTTACGGGAAACTTGCGGTCTGCATAGCCAAGACACCCAAGAGTTTGTCGGACGATCCTTCCCAAAGAGGCCGGCCGAAGAACTTCCGCCTGACCGTCAACGAGCTTCGCCTGGCCGCCGGGGCGGGCTTTGTGGTCGCGATCTGCGGCAACATTCTCACTATGCCGGGGCTTCCGAAGGTGCCCGCGGCGGTGCGGATCCGCGTGCTTCCCAGCGGAAGGCCCGTCGGGCTGGCATAGCCGGTTTGCACGGTCACGGAGGGAAGGTAGAATAATTGGATCCTGCTGTAACTGGCGAAACGGTCCAGTGGACCCGACATGGAGCACCATGGGGAAGCAGCAGGAGCCCGGTTCCCTGCCGGAGCCGGGACGGTGGTCGGTTGCCGCTCGCCTGGGCACCCCTCCTGCACGGTTGGAACCCTTGTCCACTGCCGCTCTGTAGGTCGGCGAGAAGGGCTCGGCCTGCAGCCGGCCGGAGGGCGCTTGCATGAAAGGGCCGTGAGGAAGCCATGACCGACACCGACACAAGACATGTGCCTGCCGGGGCCCATGCAGAGGCCTTGCGTGCGGTTGATCCTGAAATCGCGGATCTTATCGCCAGAGAGGAGCGCTATCAGCAGGAAACTCTGCGGCTCATTCCGAGCGAAAACTATGTTTCCGCCGCGGTTCTTGCCGCCACCGGTTCGATCCTCACCAACAAGTACTCTGAAGGCTATCCCGGCCGCCGCTACTACGAAGGCCAGAAATATGTGGACCAGATCGAGCGTATAGCCGTAAGAAGGGCGTGCGAGCTCTTCGGAACCGAACACGCCAATGTGCAGCCCTACTCAGGTTCCCCCGCCAACATGGCCGCCTGCTACGCCGTGCTTAAGCCGGGCGATACGATTCTGGGGCTTTCTCTTCCCTTCGGCGGTCACCTTACACACGGTTGGAGCGTGAACTTCTCGGGGATGCTTTACCGCTCCGTGCAATATACGCTCGATCCCGCTACACAGCGCCTTGATATGGACCAGATCAGGGACTTAGCCAAACGGGAGCGGCCGAAAGCGATTTTCTGCGGGGGCACGGCGTATCCGCGGATTTGGGACTTCGAAGCTTTCGGCCAAATCGCGCGCGAGGTGGGTGCGGTCCTGATCGCGGACATTGCTCATATAGCCGGGCTTGTAGCCGCCGGGGTCCACCCCAGTCCCGTGCCCCATGCGCCCATTGTAACCACCACCACTCACAAGACACTCAGAGGGCCGAGGGGGGCAATGATCCTGGCCGCCCGCAAGTTCGCTGCTGCTGTAGACCGTGCTGTCTTCCCGACCCTTCAAGGAGGCCCCCACAATCATACAACCGCAGCCATCGCTGTGGCTTTGAAAGAGGCGTCAACCGAGGAATTCAAAAAGTACGCCCGCCAGGTAGTAGCCAATGCGCGCGCTTTGGCCGGAGCCCTTCTTGAAAAAGGCTACAAGTTGGTTTCGGGAGGCACGGACAACCACCTTCTTCTTGTGGATCTGACCGACAGCGGGATAACAGGTAAGACGGCGGCCCAAGCCCTAAGCCGTGCCGGAATCATTTGCAACTACAACACGGTGCCTTTTGACAAGCGCACGCCTTTCGATCCCAGCGGTATCCGCATGGGTACACCCGCTGTCACCTCCCGGGGCATGACCGAGAAGGACATGCTTCTTATCGCCGACTGGATCGACCGGGTGCTTAAGAACGCCGGTGAGAGCAGGATTCTGCGCAAAATCCGCGAAGAGGTACGGGAGTTCTGCCGGTCTTTTCCCACTCCCGGGATTCTTGTTTCTGAAAGCGGTCCGTAGAGAAGGCTGAAAAATCCCCGAGGGCAGTTATGGACGATCAGAGGCTTCGCCTCGGAGTCGCCGGACCCCCGGAGGAATGCTGCGCGGTTCTTGCGGCGCTCACCGAGCCGTGTTGCAGCGGCCTGGCAGAGGTTGTGGCGCTGGCTGCTTCGGACAGGCGGGACTCCCTCCTTCTGGAGCGTCTGGAAGAGCTTGCGCGTAAACCCTCGCTTTACCTGCGTGTTGAAGAACTGCTTGCCAATGAAACCCTTCATGCGCTTGTCCTTGCAAGCGCACCGGGCCAGAGACCCGCGCACGCAGCCGCCGCGCTTTGTCACGGCTGCCATGTGTTGGTCCGCTCCCCACCGGCGCTCACCGTCCGGGCGGCTCAGAGGCTCCTGAAGACAGCCGAACAGAACGACCGTTTCGTGGGGGTTTATCGATCCGGGAAATTCGGCAGGCGCGCGGAAATACTGCGCTGGGCGGTTGCAAGTCGAATTTTTGGGAACTTAAGCTTTGCCTTTGACGCTGCATTCGGACTGCCGGGCGCAGCGCCCAACCTTTGTGTGGGCGGGGATCCCAAGAACCACAATAGAACTCAGGGAGGAGGCTTACTCCTTGTACGCTCCCTCAGGGATCTTGCATTCCTGCGCTACGTTTGCGGAGAGGTTATTGACGTTTCAGGCACAGAGGCGGTCCTTGAGCCCGAACGGATCGTCGGCGGACTTGGAGGAGAAGTCCGAGGGCGTTTCGCCGTTCAAGCCGAGGACACGGCGGCCGCTCTGCTTCGGTTTGCAAACGGAGCACACGGGCTCTACCTCAGATCATGGTGCGGGAGAGGCTCCACTCTGGAGCCCACTCTTTGCCTGTGGGGAACGAAGGGCTGCGTCAGAGACGAAACGCTTTTCAAGGAAGGAGCGAAGCCCGAGCCGCTCGAAGAGCTCTGGAAAGACCGGGTGGGAGCAGCAAAGCTTGAAGCTTTGTTCCCGGGCGGCATGACGGATCCTTTTGTACTTGAGCTGAGCGCGTTTCTCAAAACGGCTTCAGCCTGGAAAAAAGAGAAAAAACTTCCGCCCAATGCTTTGCGTGAAGCCGTTCGGGACCTGGCTCTCACCTGGGCCGTCGCCGAAGCCCATGCATTGGGCCGCAGAGTGAGTGTGGCGGAAGTGGAGAACCTCACCGTGGAGCAGGCACAGCACGATCTGAACGTGCGCTGGAAAACAACCTCCCGCGATCCGCTGCGCGGAGTTTGAGAGCCCCCGGAGGCTCTCCCACTCACAGAGCGGAACGGCCCGGCCGGCTGCCGATCCGACAAAACGCATGCGGTTGCAGCATGCCGTCCCTGCGGCCATAATGGTTGGTTCGCCTTGTCGGAAGTGCTTCTCTTGACCAAGAACGGGCCGGGCGAAGGACCTTTTCGGAAGAATGAGTTCCTCAGGTGTCTACGTGGGCTTCGGTTTCGGGCCGATCCAAGCAGGGCTTTTCCTGCTTGAAGCCCAGCGTACAGGCGTTTTCAAGCACCTGACCGTTGCTGAAATCGATGCCGAAATCATTGAACTTGTGCGCCGAAACGCAGGCCGCTACACGGTGAACGTTGCAACCCCCGGGGGTGTTGAATTCCGGGAAGTGGGCCCTGTTGAGCTCCTTAATCCAACGGTTCCCGCCGAGCGCGATCTTTTGATTCAAAGGATCGCCGAGGCCCGCGAGGCGGCCACCGCCCTTCCCAGCGTCAAATACTACGACTCCGCCCCAAACAGCCCGGCCTGGATTCTGGCGAAAGGGCTCGGGGAGCGAACAGGTGAAGAGCCGCTTGTTCTGTACGCGGCTGAAAACCATAACAGAGCCGCCGAACTTCTCTGCGAAGCTGTAAAGCGGCACAACTTTCAAGCGGCTTCAAAGGCCGAATACCTCAACACCGTAATCGGGAAGATGAGCGGTCTTATAAAGGGTCGCCGGCAGATCGAAAAGCTGGCTCTCAAACCTGTAACGCCGTCCGCCTCAAGAGCTTTTCTGGTTGAGGAATTCAATCGGATTCTCGTAAGCAGGCCGAGCCGCGTAACACGCGCGATACCGGCCTTCGAGGAGAAAGAAGATCTCCTTCCTTTTGAAGAAGCCAAACTTTACGGCCACAATGCAGCCCATGCGCTCTTAGGATATCTGGCCTCTGATTGGGGCTGCGAGCGAATGCCCGAGGCCCTTGGGCGGCCCGGTCTGCTTGAGTTTGTGCGGGACGCCTTTGTTGAAGAAGCAGGTGCTGCGCTTGTGGCCAAGTACAAGGGCAAGGACCCGCTTTTTACGCCCGAAGGATTTCTCAGATACGCCGAAGATCTGCTTGAGCGGATGACAAGAAAAAGTTTGAACGATGCGGTGGAGCGGGTTATTCGAGATCCCGCACGAAAGCTGGGGTCTGAAGACCGCTTCTTCGGCACCATACGCTTGTGCCTGGAGTACGGAACCGGAGGAAAGAGATTCGCCTTCGGAGCGGCATGCGCTCTTGCGCACTTCAAGCCTGCGTTGGGCCCCCAGGCCGATCCGGCTGAAGTGCTTCATGAACTCTGGGGCCGCACGGAGCCGGACCTCACGGAAGCTGCGCGGAAAGGCTGGAAGCGCTTCCATGCCTGGCGGCGGGAGGGACGCCCGGAGCTGCGCGGATTCTGGCGCCGTGCTTCCGGGTGACTGATCGGAAGCCGAATCATGCAGTCTGAAAGCTGCAAAGCACGAACGGAAGACATAGACGGAAAAAAGGAAGGAAACACGGAAAGAAAAAGAAGCTCAGGAGGCAGAAATTATGGCCGAGCCGATCCTCATGCCGAAAGCCGGGCAGACCATGGAGGAAGGAACGATCGTCTCATGGCTCAAGAAAGAAGGCGACCAGATCAAGAAGGGCGAGCCGGTCATGGTCATTCAGACCGACAAGGCTGATGTGGAAGTGGAGGCGCCGGCTTCAGGGGTTCTTAAAGCAATCCTGGTTCCTGAGGGGGAAGTAGTGCCGGTGCTGAGTCCTGTCGGTGTGATCGCCGCCCCCGGTGAAGAAGTCGACCTCCAAAAATTCAAAGCTCAAACGCCTTCAGGAGCAGCGCCTCAGCCGGAGGAAAAGCCTGTTGAGGCACCCCCGCCGCCACCACCAGAGGCCGAACCTGCAGCTTCCGCGCCTGCCGCTTCGGTCAGAGCGACTCCTACCGCAAAGAAGTTAGCCGAGCTGCGCGGCCTGGACCTGAGCGGCATTCAAGGCACAGGAGTGGGAGGGAGAATCACTCGTCAGGATGTGGAAGAAGCGGCTGCAACCGGCGGCCGCGTTGCAGCCTCTCCTGTCGCCCGCAGACTTGCCGAGCGGCTCGGTGTGGACCTGAGAGCGGTGCGCGGTACAGGTCCTCAGGGCCGCATCATTAAGCGCGATGTGGAGCATGCCGCCTCAGCGGCTCCCGCTCCTGCGCCTGCGCCCGACGGCGACGGCGCCCGAGTAGTCGAACTTACCGGCATGCGGAAGGCCATCGCTTCGGCTTTGCAGCTAAGCAAGCAACAGGCGCCTCACTTTTACGCCACCTTGGCGGTCGATATGACGCGCGCTATGGCCTATCGCGCTTATTTGAAAGAAACGGGGCGCAAGGTCACGGTGAACGACCTGGTGCTCCGTGCCGCCGTACTTGCCCTTCAAGAGCACCCGAAGGTCAACTGCCGAATCGAGGATAATCGAGTCACATACTACCAGGCTGTACACCTGGGTGTGGCCGTAGGTCTTGATGAAGGCCTTGTGGTGCCGGTCATTGTCAACGCCCAAAACTACGATCTCTTTGAACTTTCACGCGAAAGCAAGCGCGTAACTCAGGCGGCACGCCAAGGGCGGCTGATCGGCACGGGAAAAGGCACGTTTACGGTAAGCAACTTGGGAATGTTCGGGATCGAACGCTTTTCGGCTATAATCAATCCTCCCGAAGGAGCCATTCTTGCAGTCGGAGCCGTAAACGATGAACTTGTCGTTGAGGGCCAGAGCTTTTCGATCCGCAAAGTCATGCGCTTAACCGTATCAGCAGACCACAGAGTCATCGACGGCGTGCTTGCGGCCAAGTTCCTGGTTTCCGTTAAGAAATATCTGGAAAACCCCGAAAGCCTTGCGGGTGCTGCTTCGGGATCTTGAGAAAAGCACCCCCACTTGGAGGAAGACAATGAGCAGAATGCATGCTTTGTGCTTTGCGATAGTCCCGGTGCTTCTGCCGTGCCGTGCGGGAGCCGCCGTACCTGAAAGTGAGCGGATCGTTCCTCTTTTCTGCACAACCGATCTGCCGGCCGCCTTGAACTTTTGGAAGAAGGCGCAGATTCAGCTCAAGATCTCCTCTCGCAGAAATATACCGCCCAGGCTTGCAAGTCTCCTTGCCGGCCGGCGGGTCGAAAAGCCGGCGGCTCTTCTGGAAGCTGTGGCCGAAAAACGGCGCTTGTTTTTCCTGTCACTGCCCGCCGGATCCATGCAAAAATCACCGGCCGGGCGCGCTGTCTCGTGCCTGGTTCTTGTTTCGGACGGAAGCAGGTTGCATGCTTCTTTTCCGTCGGCACCTTATGTGGAAACCGAGGATGCCGTATACGTCTTTCCAAGCGGGCCTTTCAGTGCGCGCCTCTGTCTCACCGGGCCTAAAGCTCCTTTGCGCTCTCTTTTCAACGGCAAGGATCTGAGCGGCTGGCATCGTTTCAGAAAAGGGAAGTGGTTTGTTGAGGAGGGGGTCCTGGTAGGCGAACAAGGGGAAAACAACGCGGGGGGCTGGCTTGTAACCGACGATGTTTTCAAGGATTTCGTTCTCACTTTCAACTTCAAGATCTCCCGCGGAGCAAACAGCGGCGTGTGCGTGCGTTACCCCGGCCAAGGGCCGCCTCCGAAAACAGGCGTCGAGATCCAACTCAGTGAGGCTGACCCCGAGTACCGCACGGGGAGCTTGTTGGGCGTTGCGGCCGCGAAACCGGGCTGCTACAAAAAACAAGCCTGGAACAGCGCGAAGATCATCGTCCGGGGCAAGGAGGTGATAAGCTTCCTGAATGGAACCGAGGTCGCACGGGCCGAAATCGGGCGCATTCCGGTCGAAGGCCACGTTGCGTTACAAATACACGGCGGGCCTCGGTATGCAGGCACCTTTGTGATGTTCAAGGACATAGTTATAAAACCGTTGCGCTGAGAAGAAGGGCAAGAAGCCTTCAAGCGCCGCTTTTTCTGAAGAAGCACTCAAGCCTGCCTGCCTGGAGAACTTTCTCAACCGAGGGGAAGCCGCCTTCGGGCCCTGCCACCGCATACACCCGGGGACCTAAAGGTCGCCAGCGGCCGGGATCAGTGGGGCCGAAAACGCACACCGTGTGGGCCCCGCAAAGGCCCGCCGTGTGACTTATTCCCGAATCGTTTCCAACGTAAAAAGCAGAACCGGTGATAAGTTTTGCAAGCTCAAGAAGCGGCAATTCAACAACCGTGCATGTTTGTCCCAGACCGCGTTCAGCTTCCCTGACAACGTCCGAGTCGGCTTCTCCTTTCGGAAGTACAACATGAAATCCGGCTGAAGCGGCAAGGCGGCCGAAGCGCACAAAATTTTCAACGGGCCAGTTCTTCTGCGGGCTGCCGCTTCCAGTGTGAAAAACGGCGTAACGCTTCTGTGTAATCGGCAGCGACTCATGTGAAAAAGGTCTTGAACGAAGCGGAGCCAAAAAAGGCTCTGAAAGAGAGGGAAACTCGATTCCAAGTGGTTCCAGAACCTGCAGCAAAACCTCAGCTATGTGTCCTTTCTCAGGCGGATTCCGCAACGAAAGCACCTCGGCCCCGCTTAGGCTCCGCAACTTCCGCTCCATGGAGCGGTCGGGGTCGCGCAGGAGAGAAACAACCAAATCGAAAGACCGCAGGAAAGAGGCCAAAGAGGGTGCTTGCTCCTTTTGCAGGAAGGGACCGGCTCCAAAAAGGGGCGCAAAAAGAACCGATCCGATATCAACAAGACGGTCGGCCAAGCCGGCAGCGCGCGCAAGTTCCCGCGCTTCGGTGCGCGCTGCGAAAGTCAAACGGGCCGAGCGGAATGCGCGCTTCAATGCACCCAGCACAGGGAACGCTACAAGCACATCGCCTATCGCACCTGAGCGCAGCACCAGGATCTCCCGCATGCAGGCTCCGGATCGCACTCCCTGCGGTATAGAAGAAAACTCGTTCATGAAAAATTTCCGGATTCAGTACCGCGGTCCGTCCCCCACCACCCCCGCCGTCAGCGCTGCGGCCGAGCCCACCTACCTCGCTGCTGCGAAAGCACTTAGCGCAAAGCCCATGCCGGGGAGGCACGGTGCCGGTGCTTCCCGGAAGCGCCTTTCTTTCAGGCCGGGGCGATTGACCTGAGAGGTCGAAATTTATACAATCGAACAAAGGTTAAACCATGTGGAGCGTTCCTTCCACCAGCGCTTCGGCCGTCCCTATGGGGGACGAAAAATTTTCTTCCGTAAGAAAGCAGGAAAGGAGTGGGGAAGAGTTAAGACGTGTAGTGTAACAGAGAGGAAGTTGAGACTTATCATGTTGCAGCGCTGTGCGCTTATCGCCCTGGTTCTGAGCAGCCTGTTGTCGGCGAACGCCTGGGGCCAACAGTTCACATTCAGGCTGGAAGAACTGTCGGCATTGCCCGAAACGGTATGGATCCCTGTAGGTTTCTATGTGCGGGGCCCTGAAGAGGGAGGGCAGGCGGCCGCTGACGGTTTCGCGTTCTCGGTGGCGTACCCTGTTTCGGACGTACGTTTCGTGTGTGCGCACCTTGCAGGGGGCGTTCTCGCCGACCGCGAAGATGTATCGGTCAAGGTTGCCAACGATCCTGCAGCCGGTTTGGCTGCAGTGACGGTTGAGCTCGCCGAGGCTCTCCCTTTGGGGGCTCAGGAGGTCAAGGTTCTGGATATGGTCTTCGCCCTCGGAGGCGGCATACCTCCCGGCACGACCTTTCCACTCACCTTTCCGGAGCAAGCCCTTGTATTCATCGGGAATCAATCAGTGAGCGCGCAGACTCAGAACGGAGCACTCTCGGTTCCCGACGATAATATTCTGCTTTTTACGGACGCAGAGGGCTCACCCGGCCAGCAAGGGATACCGGTCGAGCTCCGGCTTTTCAACCGCGATCCCGTTTTGGGGCTGCAGGTGAGCGGGACCTTTGACAATTCGGTTCTGTACCTGCGGCAAATTACGATCGAAGGGACCGAAACAAGTGCACTGAATGCGGAATTCTTCCAGCCCGTAATCAACAACGAAGAGGGCTACTTTATTGTGGGAATTCTGCTTGAAGAGCGCCCTCCGGTGGATTTCTCCACCCGCTATCCCGTCTCAGGGTATCAGCTTACGGTTGCAACACTGCTTTTCGATGTCAAGCCGGAGGCCGAGCCCGGAACGAGCGTTCCGATACGCTTTGTAGATGGATACCACACGCCGCCTATAAAAAACCGGCTTGTTGTTGATTTCCAAAGTGTGAGTCCCACCCTGCTTGACGGAGAGTTTCGAATCACCGCTGCGGGTGAGGCCTTTCTTCGGGGCAACGCCAACCAGGACGACATAATCAACATCGCGGATCCCATACGCATACTTCAGTTGATATTCAAAGGAAGGCCCCTTGACTGCGAAAAAGCAGGTGACGTGAACGACGACGGAGAAGTTTCCTTCGACGATCCCATCTATCTGCTGGAGTATCTTTTCGGCTACGGCCCCGTCATACCGCCGCCTTTTCCTGATGAGGGCCTTGACCCTACGCCCGATAACCTCACATGCGAGCGCTATGAGGTAACCCC
>CAZGYL010000101.1:0-11395 GCA_964529985.1 uncultured Planctomycetia bacterium
CGGCCATCCGCACAGCAGTGCCGCTCTTATTTACGATCTCAGGTCGCTCAAGACGAGTGACACCCTATCCGTGCCGGAAGGAATCGTAAATGAGGCACTCGGCCTTGTCTTGGCGAACGGGGGCCTGTACTTCAACTCGGTGGGGGATATATTTGACCCATTCAGGGTAAATCCTCTTTTGCGTATTCCTGTCGCAGGATCTGGAGGGTCCGTTGTAGTAGCGCCGTACAGGCCCGGCAACCCTCCTTTTACCGGCGAACTTGAAGATGCAGGCGATTTATTGTCGGTGCTCTCAGAGCCGAATGCGCGGCTTACGTTGACTTTTGAGTGTGGTGAAGGAACCGATGGGGTTGTTGAGCCGATAGATTTGACAGGTGATGGAGTGGGTGATCTTCTCCTGGGGATAAGCGCTGCATTCTGCCGAGGGCAAGGTGCGCTTCTCATGCTTGAGGGAGTACTTGCGTTGGAGTTGATTGAGCAGGGAGTGACACTCGAGGTGCCGAAGAAACCGGAGGATGTGCCGGGCTCGGGGTGGGCTCTACTTGCCCCGGACGGGGAGTTTACCGATCTTTCACTCAGGCTTAGAAGCTTAGGGGACATGAACGGAGACGGAAGCGACGACTTGCTTTTGCAGACGTCTCATGTCGCAGGCGATTTGTATTCCGTTTTTGTTCTTTACGGAGACCCCATGCTTCTTGAAGATCGGATGTTGTCGATTGCAGGAGCAGGAAGGTGGGCTTGCAGGCTGGACTGTACAACCGCCTATCCACGGGTCTTCCCCGGGAGGCAGGCCAGGGACGTCGACGGCGACGGATATTCGGATCTGTTGATCGGCGCAACGTATGATCCGGAGGCGGAGACCCCTGATGTGGCGTACCTGTTGTATGGCTCCATGCGGAAGCTTTGGCAGGAACAAACCGCAGTGACCTTCAGGCGCGGAGAAGTCAATGCAGACGGGAAATTGGATATAGCTGATGCCATTTCGCTGCTCGGATACTTGTTCGGTGGACAAGAAGAGCCTCCATGCTTGGACGCAGCCGATGCAAATGATGATGGCAAGCTTAACATAGGTGACGCTGTTGCGATACTCGGATTCTTATTCGGAGGAGCCGGTGAGCTGCCGGCACCCTTTGCGCAATGCGGCGTAGACGAGACGGAGGACCCGTTGGATTGCGCAGCATTTCCGCCTTGCTCTTTGTGAGTCTGAGAAGATGCAACGTTAAGTCAATAAGGTCGGGATAATCAGAGATTAGTGACTAAAACCTGTTTTCTGATTGCCTTTCTGAGTAGCTTTTGCAGCGCGGGCGATTGGCCGGCGGTGCGCGGAGGAGCGCAGCGCGCCGGGGCAAAGGAGGAAACACTCCAGCTTCCGTACCGGGTTGCTTGGGTGCGTTTCATTCCAGGCGAGCGGTTCGGAACGGGTTTTGAGCCGATTGCGTCCGGCGGGCGGCTTTTTCTTGCAACTCATAGCGGCAATCTTTACTGCTTGAACGCGCTGAATGGTGCTGGGGTATGGCGTTTTCGGGCACCCGATCCTTTTGTCGCTTCGCCGGCGGTAAGCGGAGGCGCCGTCGTTGCCGCTGACACAGGGGGTGGGCTGTACGCGTTGGATGCAGCTTCAGGAAGGGTTGTGTGGCAGAGGTTCGACCTTCCGGGCGGCTCGGTTGCCTCGCCTGCATGCGCTTCGGGCAGGGTGTTTGTAGGATCGCGGCTTGGGGTTTTCATGTGCTTGGATTGGCGTACAGGTGCAGTGCTGTGGAAACAGAGCCTCGGTGCTCCTGTGCGCCAAACAGCAGCGGTTTACAGGGATCGAGTTGTTGTGACGGCCGAGGACCTGCGTGTTTGGTGCTTCGACGCTCAAAGCGGCAAGGTGCTATGGTGCTCAAAGCAGCTTTGGGGTCAGAGCGCACGCGATTACTATCCGGTGATCAGCCGGAGCGGCGGGCGGACGTATTGCATTGTTCGAACGAGTCCGGCCGACAGGATGAGCCACCGGATAGCACAAGACAGGCGTTTCCTCTGCAGGCAGGCCGGAGTTGATGATTCGAATTGGAAGAAGCTCGCCGCATGGACACAGAGTCCGGCTGCTCGAGGTACCCCCGCTTTGTGGGCCCGCGAGCAGAAAGCGATAAGCGCGTATTTGGAGAAACACCCTGAAGCTCAGACGTTTTTTACCTTGGATTTGGAAACCGGGCACCTGGAGAAACCTGCGCCTGTCCTTTGGTGCGGAGGGTGCCAAGGCGCGGGAACGCCGCCTGTTGTGCTTCCCGGAGGAAAGCTTTTTGTTTTGTACCGCAGCGCCTACGGGAACTGGAGCGAAGGCGTAGCGCCGCTTATCTGCTTGGGCGTTTTGGATTTAAAGGACGGAAGTATCAAGCCGGTGTTTCACCGCCACGGCCGCAAGCCTCCCTGGAATACCTTTTGGGGTACGGCGGATGAGAGTCAAAACTTCGTTCGGCTGGGATCAAGGATTCTCATAGTCCACCAAGGCACCCTAAGTGTTTTCGATTTGGAGAGCGGCGAGCTTCGGACTCTTGCCGGTAAACGCGACACCTGGGGCGGCTTTCCAAATCTGCCGTGGGCACGGAACGAGTGGCATGGGCCCGCTCGAAGCGGTGTGGCTTTTGCAGGAAGGCGCATTTACTGGCAGACTGGAAGCCGGGTGCTTTGCCTTGAGCCTGGTGTAGGCGGAAGTGTACCTCACGGCGCGCCGATCGCAGTCGACAAACTTTCGCTGCAGGAGGCAAGCCGAAGGCCTGCTCGGGACCGCAGGTTACTGTCCATAGAGATTGAAAAGAGCGTGCGGGAGGTCCTCAACGGCCCATGGGCTCCGCTTGTTGTGGTGCCGGGGCTCGGTGGGAAAGAATTTTTCTTTGATTCGAGCGCGGATTATTTCGAGGCTCTTGCTTGGGCTTATCCTCACCTTTCGGAAAGCCTTAAGGCACGGGTTTACAAGTACTTGGAAGGTTTGCTGAGGGAGCCTTCGCTTTTTTCTTCACGCGGACTTGGGCTGGCCCTCGGCAAAGCCCGCGAGTACCACAAAGTACCTGAGCACTTGAGGACATATGCGGGGGCCCTTCCAAGAGCACATCCTTTCGCCGGGGTTTTTGCGCTGTGGCTTTGGGCCGAGCGGGCCGGTGCTTGGCGGGAAGTTTCAGGCCTTTGGAATGAGTTTAAGCGGGTCTATGAGGATTTTTGCTCCTCGGGGTGGAGTTTCGATCCGAAGGCCGGGGACAGGTGGGCGAACCGTTACGCCTCTTCGCTTTTCGCTTTTTCACACATAGCAAAACGGGTTGGGAAACCCGACTACGCTCGGAAGGCGCTCAGGCGCGCTGAGGCTTTGACTGCGGAGATAGCTGCTCTGTGGCGTGAAGTCGCCGCGCACAACCAACTTCCTGTGTTTCACGGTATAGCGGAATGGGACGGCTTCCGCCGAAAGCCCGGTTACCTTTTCAGGCAGGTCAGGCCGCATTGCGCCAAGCTTTCGCTTTTTGCAGGACTTGGCCCTGAGCTGGCCGAGAGGCTCCTGGAACGCAAGATTCCTTTCAGAGAGTTGTGGCGATCCTTCAGTCAGCTTTGCCCCACTTGGCATCTTGCAGGCGAAGAGAGGCAGGTCCACTACGGCGAAAATCTCTTTGACCCTCCTGATATCTCACTGAGCGCTTTTGAGGCTCTTGCTTTTCTGGGTGACCCTTCATTTGAGGCTTTGGCCCGCCGCGTTGACATTCCTTTTTGCGAGGCGGACCTTTACTACATAACGAAGTTGGCCCTGGCGCTTGATAGAGCGGAGAAATAACGGGGGACTGACCGGGCGCCTCTCCCCGCTGAGCAGACCGATCGTTACCCCCATCTTGAAGCTCTGGGCCGCGACGAGGGGAGTTGTAAAGCGGCTCGGGGTTTTTCCAAATCGTGCACGGTTATATAGTAAGAGTGCTGGAGGCCGCCCAGGAGGGCAAGGCGGGCTGAAAGGTAACGGTTGGAAGGCAAGGGACATAGGTCTACGCCGTCTGAAGTCCCTAAGGGAGGTGACAGAGCATGGAGGACAAGCAACCGAAAAAGGCCGGAGAGTTGAAGTCCGAAAAACAAGTGGCTTTCCCTGTAAGAAGCGCACAGTGGATTCCAAGGCCGGAAGAGCTGCCGGCACTATGGCGTGCGGCGAACGTAATACTTATCTTTTGGGAAGTCTTGGTACTTGGTTTTGGACCCTTGGTCGCTGCCGCAAGCTCGGGACCCCGCGGATTCGGAGAAGCCGTTATGGCGTTCTTGTTTTCTTTAGCACCCGCGGGGCTTGCTTTTGCGCTGCTTGAGGTCTGTAGGGCCGTGCTCTATAACGCGGCTTGGGTGCGCAACTCCTTATTCGAATTGCGAAGTCTAAGTAAAGCAGTAACGGAAACAGCATTCGCAGGCTACAAAGAACTTGACGATTCCGGGGAGGCCGGTCGAGAGGCGGGCGATTGATCGTCAGGGGCCGCACGGGCTTTTTGGTTGCGCATGGCTACCGGCGGAAACGGCGGCGGGCCTCTTTTTGCGCTTTGATGAATTCGCGGATCAGCCTGGCGCGCTCTTTGGGCGGAGCTTGGAGAATGCGGCGGCTCTGATCCGGAGGAAAGCGCTCAAGCAGCTTCAGCATGCCGCGGGAAATGCCGGGATAGGGCTTTTCCTGCTCCCGATACCTGCTGCTGCGTTCTCTCAGGCGCTTCAGTTTATACCAGGTTTCAAGATCGCCGCGCTTTTGCTCGGACAGACGCTCAAATTGTTCTTTTCTTTCCGCCCGATAACCCTCTCTGTCGCCCGAACGCGGCAACTCCCATGAGTCCGATCTCGAAAGCGCTGATCGGCCCCAGACCACCGAAGCAGGCGGAGCGTGGTCTTGATAGCTCACAGTAAGATTCACCGTTTCCTCACCGCGCTTCAGTGTCACCAGACCCGGCTTTATATCTACAACGACGGCGCCGTGTACGGAGTCACCGATGCAGTAGGCCTGCTGGCCGCTTACACCCGGGATTTCAATAAAAGCCCGTGAAAGCTTTGCGTTGGAATGAATGAGAGTTCCGCGCAACACGTAAACAGCACGAATCCCCGTGCCTTCCTGTTTTACAATCGGGGCTGCATATTCGTTGCGTCCGCAGAAACGGTCGGGCTTTATCGCGACATACCGGTCGCCTTCAGCACCCGTTTCGGGAGCCCCGGCCGCAAGCGGTATTTTCTTGAATACTTCCTTGCTTCGCGGAAAGGCGGGAGTGCCCGTGCCGGCTGCAAAAGAGACCACTTTGTCGGCGGTCAGGCCTGCAAGTACAAGCGAAAGCACATAAAGAAGAAAAGCGATCTTATCGGGTAAACCGCTCATGGCTGGTATCCACCTCATTGTAAAGGATGACCCGGTACCGGTCTTTCTCCTTGCGGACAGCCACCTCGGCTTCGCGCCGCACCCCTCTGCCGCGGAGCGTTATTGTCGCCTTGTAGGCTTCGGACTCGGTCGTTACCGAGTCCCGAAGCCGCTTGAGGAGCACCTCTACATAGTTGGGCACATGCGCCTTCGGGTCTGCGAGCTTCCGTTTCAAGAGCTCTATCGTCTTGTAGTTGTTGATTCCCTCGTCGAGGGCTGCTATAACCTCGGGCGGTGCATCCCCGATGTTCACCGAACCGTCGGAGTAGACCGTAAGGTAATGCGCAAGACCCCTGCGCTCTTGGTTCCCGAACAAGACCTCAGGCGTCACCTCTTCAAGCGCAAGTAATTCGCCGAGAGCAAGAATCGGCCGTCTGGAACTCAAAACGAATTCGGTTATCTTCGACGCAAGCCCCAGGGTTTTTACAATCTCGTGCTCTTCAAGAAGCTGGAAAAGACGTTCAAACCTCTGTAGAGCCGTTTGGTTGTCTTCCTGCCTGAGTGTGTTGATGTTGAATTTCCCGGCTTCACTTTCCCAACTGATGGAGGCTGTGCCGGTGTAAAGATCCACAGAGAGGCTTCGGTTCCCGGAGTCTTCCTGAAGAGCTCGAAGGAAAACGGCCACGGCGCTCTGCATGTCGAGAGTCGCTTGGGCCTCCCGCACTTCGTTGTGCGCGAGAGCCTCGTCCAGCGCAGCTGAGTAGGAAAACTGTCCCACAACTACAAAGAGGACGGCCATTGTAACAAGTACCAGCAACAAGACGGCTCCGCGCCGCCGGTTTCTACCGAAGACCCGCGCGCCCATATTGACTCTCCTTCTTCCCCTGTTGCAGGATCGCTCTTTTCGGCCATGGGGCCTCAAGCACCAGATCCAAGCGCCACAAGTCTCGGTTGTAGCCTTCCATGCGCATGAGCGCTTCGCGGTCCACTATGCCCGCACCCAGACTCTTCAGAGCGACAATGAAGTCGACGATGCGGCGAAGCGGCATGTTCCGTAAAGAGACACGTGCTGAGAGAATCCCTTTTTTGGCGTCTTGCCGCGGGTCGATCGATTCTACGTTTCGGACTATACCGAGTTTTTCAAGCGTCTCGGTTATAACCGTGCGGAGGCTTTTTTCAGCAAGCAAGGTCGGCGAACTTATATGTCTGGGCTTCGGAAGCAGAACATCACGGTGTTCTCTTATGATTTCCTTGGCGGCAAGAAGTTTCTCTTCGAAAGAAGCTATCTTTGCGCGGTAGGCTCGGAGCTTCGCGCGTTCGTCCAGAAGCAGGAGGAAAAGCACCGCTCCTCCCAAGGCAAGAAACACAAGAAGTCGCAGGTCGCGGAGTAATGTCGGTCTCTCGTTGCGCTGCATACTCAGCTCCTCGGTGAAAGCTCAATGGTGAAGGCCACTCTTGCAGGCAGGCTGCGCCTGCCGCTTCGCATGCGGAACGGCGTGCGCACGCGGAATTCGCCTGACTGCTCGAGGCTGCGTGCGAGCGCTTCGAAGCGGTCGACATCCGCAGCTTCACCGCGGATCGTCGCCTTGTTGCCCCTGAAGTTCACCGACTGGATGATTACGCCGTAGTCCGCAGGCAGGTGCTCGCACAACACGGCCAGGAAGTCCAAGAAGCTCTCCCAGCCTCCGTCCGCGCCGCCCTTTGCGCATCGCTGTTTGGCAAGCGCTTCAATGGCCTTGTTGAAAGAGCTTGAGAATTTCGGCTTCGGTCCTCTGACAACACGCCTGAACCAGTACTGCGCCTCCCGGTTCATTCTGGCGAGGTAAACCCCCGCCGCGCTTCTCTGCTGCATGGTCTGAAGAAGCTCCGCTCCGAGAAGTGCAAGCGCTGCAACGGCGCTCAGGAAAAGAGGAGTTCTTATGACTTGGTACGGAGCGTGCCGGGCTGCGGGCCCTTGTTCCCTGAGGGCAAGAGACAGTTCCGCTTTTCCAAGCGCTTCAAGTGCAGCTCCGGCTGCAACAAGTGCCTCTGGAGGAGTGTCTTTCCCGGCTCGAAGCTTCCGGGCGGGATCGAACTCGATGACCTCAGTACCTTCAAAGGCTTCTTGTATGGACAGCTCCGCCCTGCAGCCGCAGAGAACAAGCCGCTGGGGCGCAGAGGCCAGGCCCTCAACCGTAAAGAAATAGCGGAGCTCACGCTTAAGGCGTTCGGAAAGCGGTGTTGCTCCGCAGGTCGGGAAGTTTCGAACCGCAGCGAGCTTCCCTTCCCGAACGAGAAGAAATGTCGTACATTGCGGTGAGAAAAACACGACTGCAACCGAAGCTGCGCCACGGTACATTCCTGTTGCTGCAAGAAGGTTGAAGAGCGCGACGAAATCAACCGTGAGCGTGTCGGGTGGCTCGCTGGCCAGGCCGAGCCGGTCTAAGAAAGCCGCAAGATCGCTTCTTTTTACTACAAGAAGAAGCAATTCGGTGTAGTCCTGACCACGTTCGGTAACAAAGTAGTCAAGCAGTATTTCGTCGATTGAGACATCGGGCAGGATGCGCTCGGCGTGGAAACCTATGGTCTTGCGGATTTGCGAAGGCGAACGCAAAGGCAAGCGCGTTTTCCGTACCTTGATAAGATCGGCCGGCAGAGCGAGCGCCAGACGTTTGGCCGGGAACTTCTCTTCCTGCAATAATTCTCGAACGGCCGGTTTGCTTCCATTACACTGTAACTGAACGGCGGCCTTAAGCCGCGCGCGGGAGCCTGAAGCCCGCAGGCGGACCGCGAGTACTCCGCCGTTCCGTGGAGTAAGACCTACAGCCGTTCCCACCGTCAGCCTCCTTGTGGAATAACCACAGTGGTCGAGAAACTGAAGGCTTGCGTGCCTGCGGCCCGACCGGGCATGCTCTGAAACTTTCGTACCAGCTCAAGGGTTACGCGCACCGCTTTGGGCACCGCCGGTTCGCTCCACACGGGGCGCCACCCGGCACCATCGAAGTATTCGACGGCGAAAGATCGGACCTCGTCGGCAAGGACAACGGTCTGGTCCTGTTCCGCCGCTTCAATGCGACCTGCGGGCGGGGACTCTTTTCGGTACAAGCGGAAAAGATCCCGTGCTTCCTCGTCCGGAATAAGGCCGTAAGTAACAGCGATGACATCCGAAGGGTACTGGGCCGACCGCGAATCGGTCGCTGTAACAAAGGAAAGAAGCGTGTTGCCCTCAGCGTCGACCGTCCCTGTGAAATGCTCGGCCCCCTCCCCGGCCGGGAGGCAAGCCAGGAGGTCATGTTCAATAAGCCGGAGAATCGATCCCCCCAGGCGGTTGACAAGCGCGGTCTCCTCAAGGCGCCTTGTATCCAGAAGCGCCCGGAGCAGAACCGCGTAAACCGCGCCCGAGAACATCGCGGCGATCGCGGTTGCAAGCAAAATCTCAAGAAGTGTAAAGCCTTTCCGTTTCATGGGACAAGCCGCTCCAGTGAAAGTTCACATTCCTTTCCGCCCAGCGTGTAGTGAACGGTCACCGTGATCTTCCGCGCCCTGAAGGCCTCCGGCACCGTGGTGTGCTCCACTTCCCAAGACCAGTTTTCAGGCTCTTCGAACGTGCCGGAAAGAGCCGCTTCTTCGCCGAGCACGACTTCATTGAGCTTTGCCTCGGCAAGAAGAAGGGCGCGCCGCAGGGCTTGGGCTTTGCCGGCGGTCCTGGCGCTTTCGACCTCGCTTCCCACAAGGTAAGCGACTGCAACGGCTGCAATCAGCAAGGCGGCGAGAACCTCGATAAGAGTAAAGCCGCCGAGCCGGACCTTAGAAAGCCGAAGGCGCTTTGAAGTCCTCAAAATTCTTACGTTCACTGAAGTACTCCACACTCTGCACAAGTGCGTTCAGCCACACGGCTGCTTCACCGCCTTCCGAGTCCTGCAGATTGACCAAAAGGTCGTTGGTAACGCCGAGGGGCGAGATCTCAACGGAAAGGGTGCCGGGGGGAACGTACAGATTGCCTCCTACTTGTATATCCGCGAAGCTCACTCCGCGCACAAGGCGGCGCATGAGAAAGGACCGCCCTTCTTCGTCCCGGCGTCCTTCCTTGATCCAATACCGACCTGTTTCAAGATCGAATACAAGCGTGTGATAGCCGCCCGTTACGTAGGCGCGGCGCACTGCGAGCGCAAAATGGTCCCCCAGTCCTCTTGCGGCTGCCTGCAGGCGGGTCCGGCCGAAAAGACCGTGAAATTTCACCGCCGCCGCTGCTGCAAGGAGGCCCAAAACGGCCAGTACCACAACGAGCTCTATGAGAGTAAAAGCGCGCGTGTGTCTCATGTCAGCGGTTCACCGCCGCCTCTTCCGGCGTTTCCTCAAGACTGTGGTAGTCGATATCATCTTCGGTTCCTTCAAGCCCGTCCGGGCCGAAAGAGCTCAGCTCGAAAGGTGGATCGCCCCCTTGGTTCGGCGCGTAATGGATCGGGTTCTTCCAGGGATCGATAAGGGCGCTCGGCTTGAGGACGGCCTCCTGCTTTTCGTCTGTAGGGTAAGCGAGCTCTTCAAGCGTTTCAGGATACGTGAAATGCTGTGCGTAGTAGATCTCAAGCGTTTTGCCTATCTCGCGCAGCTTCATTTCGGCCGTGTGCACTGCAGCTTCCTTGAGGTACGCCATATACTTGACCACAGCCACTGTTCCCAAAATACCCAAGATCGCGATTACGACCAGGATTTCGATCAGCGTGAAGCCTCTTCTGCGTCCGCTTTTTCCGGTGCCGAAACGTTTGGGATTCATGCATGCCTCCTTTCAAACAATTTTTCCCATGTCCATAATCGGCAGGATAATGCCCATAACGACGAATCCGACCACGACGGCGAGAGCAATGATCATGATCGGTTCGAGCAGTCCCGTAAAACGCACCGTGGCTGCTTCCACTTCCTCCTCATAGTATTGGTTGATGATCGCGAGCATCTCCTCCAGTCTGCCGGACCGTTCCCCCACAGCGATCATGTAGGCCACAAGCGGAGGAAAGACGCCGCTTTGCTCCATGATTTCCGAGATATCACGGCCTTCGATTATCCGGTCGTGGATCTGACCGATTGTTTTCGCCAGAAGGCGGTTCCTAACGGTGTCTTTGACTATTGCAAGGCTTTCGACTGCAGGCACGCCGGAGCGCAGCAAGGTGGCGAAAGTCAGAGCGAAGCGGCTTATCAGACTCTTTTGGACGAGCGGTCCCAGTATGGGTATCGACAGAAGCAGTGTATCGCGCGCAAGAGCACCGGCTTCTGTAGCCGTCACAGCGCGGTAAAGCCCGTAGAGGGCGAAGCCTGTAGCTGCAAGAGTCCACCAGAAGCGGCGCAGAAACGTACTTACGCCTATGAGTACCACAGTAGGGAGCGGCAGCGTGCGGCCGGATTCGAGGAGGATATCCGTTATCCGCGGTATAACGAAGGTCAGGAGGAAGCCCACAACCAGTGAGCCTACCACGAGCATGAGAACCGGATATGTGAGCGCGTTACGCACCTTTGTGCGTAGCTTTGCGTAGGTGTGGAGGTATTCGGAAAGTCTGTTCAACACCAGGCTCATATCGCCGCTTGCTTCCCCCACGCGGACCATGCTCACGTAGAACGGACTGAAAAAACGCGGGTGGCGTCTCAGTGCTTCTTCCATGCTCATGCCTTGGGTGACGTTTTCCTTTACATCGCGGAATACAAGGGCGAGTTTGGGGTTCTCGATAACGTCCACAAGGGCGCTCAGGGCATCTGCAAGCGGAATTCCTGCACGAACAAGCGTTGCAAGCTGACGGGTTACAAGCGCAAGCTCAACCGCCTTGCGCCGTGAAAGGCGGCTCCGTTGCCCTTCAGGTTCAGTGCCCGCGGCGCCGCTTAGGTCAAGGAGAAAGAGATTGCGGTTGAGAAGCTGTGCCCGGGCGTCTTTCGGGTTGGACGCCTCGATCACTCCACTAACTTCCTTTTCGTCGCAGGTCAGGGCGCGGTAACGGTAAACCGGCATTTTTCACCCGATATCAAGTTGGGTCACGCGCTGGACCTCCTCGATCGTCGTGTATCCCAGAGCGGCCTTTATGAGGCCGTCCCTCCGCAGGGTCTTAA
>CAZGYL010000102.1:0-11386 GCA_964529985.1 uncultured Planctomycetia bacterium
CTTGTACGCCGCCACAGAGGCGAACCCACGCTCATTGTGGGGCATTACTTGAGACAAGTGCGCAAACTGGCGAAACTGCTCGGCGCCCCGCTTATAACAGGCGATACCCCGCAAGCGGAGAGAAACAGGCTTTATGAAGCTTTCAGGCGCGGCGAGATAGAGTTGCTTGTCGTCTCCCGTGTGGCGAACTTTGCAGTCGACCTGCCTCTCGCCGCCGTTGCGATAGAAGTGTCCGGGCTTTACGGCTCGCGCCAGGAAGAGGCTCAGCGCCTGGGCCGCATCCTTCGGCCCAAGGACCACCCGGCCTTCTTCTACACCGTAATCTCACAGGGCACGGTCGAGCAGGACTTCGCCTGGCAGAGGCAGCGCTTTCTTGTAGAGCAGGGCTACGAGTACGAAGTACTCGATTTCGAACCCGATAAGTAAGCCTGCGGCCGGAGCCCGCCCGCTTTCACCGGGCGGCTTTCAGCAGATCGAAATTCCGGCCGTGTGGAAAAAGCATCTTGTGAAGCTTAGCATGAGAGGAAATCGCATGTACTTTTCAAAACTTTCGCTGGTGTTTGTCGCTCTCTTTTCAAGTCCTCTTGTACACGCAGACAACCCGTGGCCGGGCCCTGATTCTTTTCTACAGGCGCGTCCGGTATGGCCCCGGGGAAGGACAACAGAACGCAACTTGTTTGTAGGATTTACGGCAACAGTCGACGGATCGACTCGGAAACCTGTTTACCTCCGCCTGACCGCCTCCACACTTTACCGCGCGTGGGTGAACGGACGATTTGCAGGATACGGCCCTGCGCGCGGCCCTCACGGCTACTTTCGAGTCGATCAATGGGATATAAGCGGCTTTCTGCGGCCGGGGAAGAACGTCATAGCCGTTGAAGTCGCAGGTTACAATGTAAACAGCTATTACACCATTGATTGGCCCTCTTTCCTTCAGGCTGAGGTGATCGCCGGCGGCGGCAGGGTCCTGGCTGCTACAGGGACCGGGGGGGCTTTCAAAGCCCACATCATAAAAGAGCGCGTTAAGAAGACCCAACGCTACAGTTTCCAGCGTCCGTTTTCCGAAGTCTACCGCATGGCACCGCGCTGTGATAAGTGGCGCAGTGATCCCCAGGCCGATCTCCAGCTTGCAGCCTGCGAAGAGATCTCACCTTACAAGGGCCTTCTCCCCCGGCGGGTTCCCTACCCCCGCTTCACCCTGCGCCCTGCGGTCAAACACCTGTCCGCAGGCACCCTGAGGACCGGAGTGAAAGTGACGCGCCTTTGGAAAGACCGCTCGCTTACAGCAATCGGGCCGAAGTTGGGAGGATACCCGGAAAAAGAGCTCGAGGTGATCCCTTCGATCGAACTTCAGACAGTTGAGACGGCGACGCGCAGAGAGATCGACAAACCTGTTTGCCCGGACACGGTGCTCAGATTGCAAGAGAATTCCTACCACATACTTGATATGGGAACGAATCTGACGGGTTTCATCGGCGCGCACGTCTCTTGCACAGAAAAAACGCGACTCTTCTTCACCTTTGATGAAGTGCTTAGAAACAACGACGTGGATTTCAAGCGTCTCGGTTGCGTTAATATCGTGGCCTATGAGCTCGAGCCCGGCTCTTACAGCTTGGAATCCTTCGAGCCCTACACCTTCAGGTACCTGAAAATCATGGTCCTGCAAGGCCGCTGTGAAGTGAGTAACGTCTACCTGCGCGAATATTGCAACCCGGAGGTCTGGGAGGCGCACTTCGCAGCTTCGGATCCCCGCTTGAACCGGCTTTTCAAAGCGGGCAGGGAAACCTACCGCCAGAACGCCGTCGATATTTTCATGGACTGTCCCTCCCGCGAGCGTGCGGGTTGGCTCTGCGACAGCTTTTTCACCGCGCGCACGTCGAAGGACCTCTCCGGCAACACCAAAGTGGAGAAAAACTTCTTGGAGAACTTTCTGCTTCCCGAAAGATTCCGCCACCTTCCCGAAGGAATGCTCCCGATGTGCTACCCGGCGGATCACAACGACGGAGTTTTCATTCCGAACTGGGCGTTGTGGTTTGTGGTGCAGCTTGAGGAATACCTGAAGCGAAGCGGCGACCGCAGGACCGTGGACGCCTTGCGGCCCCGCGTTCTGAAGCTTTTTAAGTACTTCGAGAAGTTCCGCAACGAAGACGGCCTTCTTGAGCGGCTGCAAAGCTGGGTGTTTGTGGAATGGTCGGCGGCCAATAAGTTCGTCCAGGACGTCAACTATCCCACCAACATGCTGTATGCCGCCGCACTCGCCGCTGCAGGGAGAATGTACGGCCTGGCCGACCTTACCGCACAGGCGGAAAAGATAAGGGATGTGATCCGCAGGCAATCTTTCGACGGCGACTTTTTCGTCGACAACGCGGTGAGGAAAGACGGCAAACTGTCGGTCACGCGCAACAGAAGCGAGGTGTGCCAGTACTTCGCCTTTTTCTTCGACGTTGCCACCCCTAAGACCCACCCCGGGCTTTGGCGGAAGCTGGTAAATGAGTTCGGGCCCCGCAGAAAGGAAACGGGAGCGTACCGCGATGTCCACATGGCCAACGCCTTCGTGGGCAACATGCTGCGGCTTGAGATACTTTCGCGCTATGGAAGGTGCAGGCAGCTTTTGGATGAATCCGTGGACTATCTGCTTTACATGGCCGAAGAAACAGGCACCCTTTGGGAGAACGTCGGATCGTATGCGAGCTGCAATCACGGCTTCGCTTCGCATATCGTGCATACGCTCTACAGGGATGTTTTGGGGCTTTACCGGGTCGACACGGTGAAGCGCCGCATAAGGCTCAGATTTTCCGATCTGGACCTAAACTGGTGTGAAGGCAGGATTCCCACCCCTGAAGGGCCGATCGCCCTCAGTTGGGTCAAGAAAGGAGAAACTCTCACATACCGCCTCGATACTCCCGCAGGCTATGAGGTTACGGTTGAAAACTTAAGTTCCCTCAAGCTTGTTAGAAAGCCCTGAGACCGCCGAAAGGCCCGGGAACCGGACCGCAGAGCACTGCCCGGCCGGCCGCGGAAGATCATTCGGCCTCGCTCAGGCATGGAGGATACGAGGCGCAAAGGGGAATAAAACCGCCCGGAGTCGGATCCGGCCCGCAGGAAGGAAACGGGGGCGCAGGCTGCTCTCCTCCTCCAAAGAGGTAGCCGAGCAGAAAAACCGCGTCCGCTATGTTTATCCTGCCGTCATCGTTGTTGTCCATTGTCTTAGGACATGGGTTTTCAAACGGGCCAGTGAAGAGATACCCGAGAATCGCAACTGCATCTGCAAGATCCACCGCGCCGTCAAGCGACGAATCCCCCCGCACGAAACACTCCTGAAGAAGCACCCTGCGCACCCGCACGCTCCAGGGCGGGTTCCCGCTTGCAAAAGCCCCTGCAACCCATACCTCGCCCTTACAGGGACCCGCCCCGACCGACAGCGCGCACCCCCGCCTCCACCGCACCCCACCCTCGATTCGGGGCGTCTCAACAGCACCTTCTCCTTGAACCACCGGCACGATCGGCCCGAAGCGCAAAATGCTCAACGAATCCCTTGTGACATTGGTTCTAAGCGGCGTATCAGAGCTCGAAACGTTGCACGCCAAAACCACATGTCCCGTAGACGACAGAGTCAATGAAGGTGAGAAAAAAGCGTTCCACCTGTCGGTGTACAAGAAAGCTCTAAGCAAGCCTCTATCCGGCTGGTAATCAATGACCCCTACAGCGGCCTGCTTCTCCTCTTCGGTTCCGTATCCGGCTTCATGGACGATTACCAAATGCCCGTCTTTGAAAACAGCGTTTCCAAGCGGAGGTTCGCTTGCGTAGAGAACAACGTCGGTCCCGGGCTGCGCGACAGGCTCAGGTCCGAGTTGACTCCCGTAGAACTCCTTTACAAGCGAAAGGGTATCGCCTGCAAAACGCCACAGAGTGAAACTGCCGCTCTCAGCATCAACCCACGAGCTGACAAGATATCCCGACGACCCGCCCTGCGGTTCTTCAACCGGGCGGAAGTGGTTCGCCGGGGCACCCACTTTATTGAGCAACGCCCAAAAATCGCGCCACGAAAGAGCGGAGCCTTCACCTTCCCAGTAAAGCTGGGCCCGGTGCAGCAACCTCAAACGGGCGTAAAGGAAATCTCCCCCGGCGGCATATTGGTCTGATGAAATCACAAGGAACCGGTCGCCGGCCGGGCCGAAGCGCAAATCGCGCGCCGTTGTGAAATCCTCTTCGGTGCCGTTGTAACCTGCATCAAGAAGCCACCCCCACCACACACCCATCGGATCCGCGTCGTCGGAAACCGAAATCAAATACGCTGAAAACGCGGAATCGGGATCCGAACTCACAGCGCAAAGGAGCCACCTCCCTGCCTCCCGGTCGAAAAGCACCTGCGCCTCAGCAACCCGCCCCGGGGGCTCGAATGCCGCAAACCAGTCGGACAGAGAGCTTTCGAACAAGCATTCCCCCGACAAGGTGTAAACGCCCCACTTCGGCCCCACTACACAAAGAAGCACTCCGGGCCCTGCTGCAATCGAAAGGTCGGGAGGGCCTCCTTCCCGCGGCCCCGGAATATCAAAAAAATCGCCGGCGATAAGACCGCCTGCCTTGCTCTTGCGCGCACCGGGCTTTTCCTGAGCGACAATCGGGCCGCTCAGCTGGGGGCCTTCAACCCATGGGCTCTTAAGCCAAGCCCCTCCTGCGGCCCGGGCCTGCGCGCAGCACAAAAGCAAGAAAGCCGCTGCGCGCGCGGCGGAAGCGCAGACCGCTTGGTTCAATACGTACATACAAACTTTCCGGCTCCCGGGCCTCGCCCGGGTTTTCAACTCTCAGTGCACGCAAGGCGGCGGAAGCCCCTATTCCTGAGCTTCTTTATTGCGCAGCCGGAGCTCGGCCCAATATGTCGTTTGCAGCCAGCTTGAAAGCTTCCGGCGTACCGGTTGCGCGCTTCAGCTGCACGTCGCAGTAAAGGGTCAGAAAAGCGAAGGGAATGCTTCCTTTGATACGTACGGGCACTCTCGTTACTTTATCGACCCAAATGGATATCGTCCCCTGGATACCGAAAAGTCCTGAGAACTTGGGCTTCGCATTCGGGCGGTCGCCTACGTTATGCGGCTCCAGTATTATCTTGTAACAGTCGAAGGTGCCGGCTGAAACCTTCACCTTTTCTTCTTTTGCAGCCGTCACTTTAACGTGCCACCGGTCCCTCGACTTAACCACCGGCACTATAAAAGAAGCTCCGGGTCTAAATGTGGAGGTACGGGCCGCATACACGGCACTCAGCATATCAAGGAAGGGCTCGTTCACCTTGTGCCGCCATATGAGCCGCCAAATGTAGTGGCGCAGATCCTTGCAACCGGGGCAATGCACGGTTTCTTTACCCACCGGAATAGGCCCGAACCACTTCGTTTTCCGCACGAAATGCGCCGGATTCTTACAGTCGGGACGGTGGCAGTGCTTTTTCTTGAAGTAAAGTACCTCACCCTTCTGAAACAAATAGCGTTCGAAGCGGCGCTCCGATCCGGTTTTGGTGTTCACCGACAGGGTGGGCAGCAGGGTTTTCCCATCCAGGTAGCTCTCCCAGAGCATGCGGATGTGGTACCCGAACTTGCCTCCCTTCGCGATCCCTCTCAGCAGAAGCCCTCCTGTGGGGCCCTTGCGTTTCTCGACCTTAAAGGTCGCCTCCCCGACGTGAAACCAAATCCCTGCCTTGTGAATGTAAGCGTCGTAGCAGATCTCCTCTCCGGCAAGCAGTCTGAGCAGACTGAGCCTGTTGAGCAGAGTCAGGGGCCGGGCCTCTTCTGCGGCGGGGCCCATAAGAAGCAATGTGTAAAGTACCAGCATGGCGATCTCCTCTTCACCTTCTCTCCACCTGTGCCTACTCTCTCTGCATTTTAAGGGTAGGCTTTCAAGGAGCAAGGACTTTCGCGCCCCCGCGGAGAATCAACAGGCCGGATCCGGCCCCCTTCACGGGAAAACGATATTGCTCTTAAGCCGTCCCGTTGGTACGATCAGGCTTTCAGCGCGCAATTCAGCGGCCTTGAAGCGATCGATCCTGTATCCGGATACCCAGGTGGTCTCAGCAAACGGCGAATCCAGACTTTCTGCGGCGGCAGCTCCTTCTTCAGGCCGTATGCTCCTTGTTTTCCTCCTCCTTTTCAGCGGATTCGCTGTTTTCTACCGCTTGGGCGCAAAGAGCTTGGAAAACCAGGACAATTTGAAATTCGCTGAGATCGCACGCGAGATCGGGGAATTCCAGGATTGGACGCTTCTTCGCGAAGGAGGCGAGCTTTACGTGGACAAGCCGCCGCTTCACTTCTGGATCACCGCCTGCCTGTACCGCGTTTTCGGTGTTAATGAATTCGCAGCACGCTTACCGAGCGCTCTCTTCGCGTTCCTGCTGGTAATCATGGCGTATGCGGGCGGGCGGTCCTTTCTGGGAAGCCGCACCACCGCTGCGACAGCCGCACTCGGGGTCTTGGCAGCGTATGTCGTCATCTGGTATGCCAGGCGCGCGCGGATCGATGTCACCTTCGCAGCCTTCTTCTCAGGGGCCCTTCTCTGTTTCTTCTCGGCAAGCCGAGCGCGCACCGCGCCCGCGAGGCTGGCTCTTGCAGCGGGATTCTGGCTTGCGGCCGGCTGTGCGGGCATGACCAAGGGACCTGTTGGGCCCTTATGCTTGCTTCCGATTACGCTCTTTGCGACTTTTCTCTGCCTGCCGCCCGCTTTGAGGAGAAACGTTTGGGCCGCCTTGGGGATTACTTTTCCCCTAATGCTTCTTCCTATCGCACCGTGGGCGCTCGCCTTGTGGCACCACCCGCTTCTGCCCCGTTACCTTGAAAAGATCAAAGCCGCGACTTTTCTAACGCGCCACGAGAACTTCTTTTACTACTTCTACGAGTTCCCGCTCAAGTTCCTGCCCACCACTCCTTTTCTTGCAGCGGCGATCGTACTTTGGGTACGCAACAGAAAGGCGCTTGCGACGAACCGGGGGCTTAAGTTCTCTGTTGTTTGGCTTGCAGGCTACATGGTCCTTCTTCAGGCCGTAAGCACAAAGAGCAACCGATACCTGCTTGCTGCTGCAGTTCCCGTCGGGATCCTTTCAGCCTGGGGGGCTGAGAATGCACCCGGCGCGGCCGGCCGCCTTTGGCAGCTTGCTCTGAGGTGGTACGACCGCGTTTTGCTCGGGGTCTGCGTGGTTCTTTTCGCATTACCTTTCGGGGTGGCCTACGCCGTAGGCGGTTCTCCCGCCGAATTCCTGCTGCCGGTTCTCATTCTCACCGCCGTGCTTTATGCAGGGCGGCGATTCGCGCAGGGAGTTCCCGCCAAGCTTCTGGTCACCTTCGTCGTAGGATTTCTCGCCACAGAGCTTGCACGCGAGGCCCGCGACGAGCGAACAGCACGTTACAGATCAATCGTGCAAACGGTCAGGCAACTGGGAATTGAACCGGAAGAGCTTGGGCTTGCAGAGCTCAATGCACCTGTACGAGGCGCTTTGGGATTTTACTTCGGGAAGCTTCCACCCCGCTCCAGGCCTCTGCGCGAGCTTCTTGCCGACGACTCGGTGAAAGCGATACTCATCGGACGGGAAAGATGGTCCGAAGAGGAGAAGAAGCCGGCTTTGGCCCGGATCCTTCAACTGCCGAAGAAGTACCTTCTCTTGTTGAAAAAACCTTCCGCTTCGGGAGCGGGAGCTTTCCTTTTCAAGAGGCCGCATGCCGGCGGGCGCGCAGCTCAACCTTCGATCAACAAGCGGTCGGGATTCTCTATGAATTCCTTGACACGTACCAAGAATCTCACCGCTTCGGCCCCGTCCACAATGCGGTGATCGTACGTAAGAGCAAGGTACATCATCGGGCGTACGACGACTTTTCCATCGCGCACCGCCGGGCGTTCCTGTATCCTGTGCATTCCCAAAATACCCACCTGAGGCGGATTCAGGATCGGTGTACTGAGAAGCGAGCCGAAAACTCCTCCGTTTGTGATCGTGAAAGTACCGCCCCGCAAAGCCTTGAGCGAAAGAGTACCGCTTCTTGCCGCCTCAGCGTATTCGGCTATGCTGCGCTCGATTTGCGCGAAAGACATCTGATCGGCATCGCGCAACACAGGAACCACCAAACCACCGGGGGCATCGATCGCAATCCCTATATCGTAGTAATGCTTGATGACCATGGTATCGCCTTGAATTTCGGCGTTCAGCTTGGGAAACTCACGAAGCGCTCCCACAACGGCTTTTACAAAAAAGGACATAAGCCCCAGTTTGACGCCGTGGCGCTGTTGAAATCCCTCCCGGTAGCGCCGCCGCAATTCGAGTACAGAGCCCATGTCCACTTCGTTGAAGGTGGTGAGCATAGCCGCCTGTCTCTGCGCTGCAAGCAGGCGCTCTGCAATGGTGCGGCGCCGGCGGCTCATGCGCACTCTCTCCTCGCGGAGCTGTCGCCGCGCAGCGGTCGGAGCTTCGGCTTCCGGGCCGGGTGCAGCTTCTGGCTCCGGCGCGGAAACAGCGGGCGGTTCCTTTACTTCGGCCGGGGGCGTTTCGGTAACCGATTCCGGCGGGGCTTCAACCCCGGTCACCTCTTGGACCGAGGATTCTTCTTTCAGCTTGGATTCCGGAGCTTCAGGCGGCCGGGGAGCCTCAGCTCCCTGCTCTTCCTTTTTCGTCTCCGCCGGCTTCTCCTCCCGCAACTGAGCTGCTTCTTGATTTTCGATTATCCCCAGTACATCTCCGACTTTGACATCTTCCCCCGGTCCTTTAAGTATTTTCGCAAGCACGCCGCCCACCCCGGCGCTCACATCGAGGTTTACCTTTTCGGTCTCAAGCTCAACGAGCACATCTCCTGCAGAAACCCGCTCGCCTTCCTGCTTATGCCACTTGACCACGGTTGCTTCCACAACGGATTCTCCCATATCGGGAACTGTTATTTCGTGAGCCATGCCTCGACCTCTTACGCGTTATCCGGCTTATGCGGCCTCAGCCTACCTTCTCCCACATGATTGTCCGTTCCATGGATCCGGCCGTCGTAACAGCGGTCCCGCCTTCCATGGAGAAAACTTCCTGTACAAGCCTCTCTTGATTCAATTTGTATCGATTGGTCGATCCCTCAGCAGGGCTCGACCGGGGTGACGGCCCAAGAAGTAAAGAGGCGCCCGGCCTTCAACGACCCGCTCGAGTTCAGGCTCGATCCAGCGCCAAGCACCCATGTTCTGGGGCTCCTCCTGAGCCCAAACGACTTCCTTGGCGCGGCCGTAGCGGCGCACTATCTTCCTCAGCTCCTCAACAGGGAACGGATACAGTTGCTCTACACGCACGATTGCTATATGCGGCGCCTCTTTGCGCAGGGGACTTCCCACAAGATCAACCCAGAGTTTACCCGCCACGAATACGACCCTCCTCACGGCCCCGGGGTTATCGACCGTGAAGGAGTCGTCTATGACCGGCTGCCACTTGCCCTCGCTTAAGTCTTTCAAAGAGCAGGCCACAAGCGGCTGGCGCAACAAGCTTTTCGGCATCAATACAACAAGAGGCAGGGGATCGACGCGCAGCAGCAAAGCCTGCCGCCTCAACAAGTGAAAGTACTGTGCAGCGGAAGTGGGAACCGCTATGCGCATGTTCAGGTCCACGGCCAGTTCCAGAAACCGCTCCGGCCTGGCGCTTGAATGATCCGGTCCCTGTCCCTCGTTCCCGTGCGGAAGGAGCATAACGAGAGAAGGCGTTTCGCCCCATTTCGCGCGAGCTGAGGCGATGAATTCGTCCACAATCACCTGCGCTACATTTATGAAGTCCCCGTATTGAGCTTCCCAAATCACCAGACGGGTGGGGGCTTCGATGTTGTAGCCGTACTCAAACCCGAGAACGGCTGTTTCACTCAGCGGGCTGTTGTGGATCTCAAAAGCGGCGTGGGCGCTTGGAAGGGCTTGCAGGGGAACGTAACGCGCATCGGTTTCCGTATCGTGAAAAACGGCATGCCTGTGGCTGAAGGTTCCGCGTTCAACGTCCTGCCCGGTCAGGCGCACCGCGAAGCCGTCCTCCAGAATCGAAGCAAAGGCCAGTGCTTCTGCGGTAGCCCAATCTATGACCCTGCGATCGGGATCACTCAGTGCATTGCGCCTGCGCTTCAGAACCAACTCCAGCTTGCGGTGCACACTGAATCCCGGAGGCACTTGCGTGAGCGCCTCGCTCAAAGCGCGAAGCCTGTCTGCAAGCACGGCGGTTTCGACGCGACCTGCGATCCCCTTCGGCGCCCGGTACACCCGAGGCACGACCAAGTCCGTATCCGTGCGCACGTTTTCCAGAGTACGACTCAATTTCTCCATGCGCTTCTTAACAAGTTCTTCAGGGGTCTGTTCGTCCACCAATCCCGCTTTGCGAAGCTTCTCAGCCCAAATCTCCCTCACCGTGGGGTGCGAGTGTATCCGCCGGTAGAGAACCGGCTGTGTGAATGCAGGTTCGTCCCCCTCGTTATGACCGTGGCGCCTGTAGCCTACAAGATCTATGAGAAAATCCTCGTGGAACCGTCGACGGTAAGCGAAAGCCGTACGGACGGCTTCAATGCATACTTCCGGGTCATCGGCGTTTACATGTACAATCGGTATGCCGAAGCCTTTGGCCAAATCGCTTGCGTAACACGTGCTTCTACCTTGTTGGGGAGGCGTGGTAAAGCCGATATTGTTGTTTGCGATTATGTGCACCGAACCTCCCACCTGAAAGCCCGGCAAACGGCATAGATTCAATGTTTCTGCAACAATCCCTTCCCCGACGAACGCCGCATCGCCGTGGATCAAAACAGGAAGCGTAAAATCGGGATTAAAATCAGGAGGACCTCCCCGATCAACCGTGGTACCGGCCGCCCGCGCCATCCCAAGTATCACCGGATCGGTGAACTCAAGGTGGCTGGGGTTCGGAACCATAGTAATGGTCAGTGTTACTTCCCGGCCCGTTCGGTAAGCTCTGTGCGTTCCCAAGTGGTACTTGACGTCGCCTGTGTAGCCGAGTTCGTCGTGGGCTGCAAGTTGTCTCTTCTCAACCAAATCCTTAAACTCTGCAAGGATCTGCGAATAGGGCTTACCTAAAACATGGGCAAGCACATTAAGGCGGCCGCGGTGAGCCATTCCGATCAAAAGCCTCTCGGTTCCCTGCTCTGCGGCAAGCCCGACCAACTGATCGAGCATCGGAACCAGCATATCCACCCCTTCGATCGAGAAGCGGAATTTTCCCGGAAACATGCGGTGCAGGAACCGTTCGAAACACTCAACCTCAGTGAGCCGCTCAAGAAGCGCTACCGGGTCGAAGGGTGAATTCGGGGTCCTGTATTTCCTAGTGCCTCATCCAATAACTACCTTCCGGTTTGGGCTTTGCGCCAAAACCGGACTCGGGGCGCCTGGCGGGATCTTTTGGCACGAGGTCTACGAT
>CAZGYL010000103.1:0-11345 GCA_964529985.1 uncultured Planctomycetia bacterium
GAGCGAGCGCGCGCAGGCTGTTATCTCTTTCTTGTCGAATCCAACCAAAGGCCGCAGAACCGGCAGCGAAACGACTACCTCGATTGCACCGAGGTTCTCCAGGGTCTGCGAAGCCACCTGGCCGAGCGCCTCGCCTGTAACAAGCGCGGAAGCGCCTTCCTTAAGCGCGATCCTTTCGGCTATGCGGAACATGAAGCGTCGGTAAAGCAAAACGCGCAGGTCCGAAGGGCATTCTGCAATGATCCGTTGCTGAATTTCACCGAGCGGCACCAGGTAAAGCGGGCGGGGCGGCTGCCCCTTGAGCAGAAGCCGTACGAGCCTTTTGGCTGTTTCCTGGCTTGATCGCTCTGTGAAGGGATAGCTGTGGAAGTGGACGAAAACAGGGAGCGCACCGCGGCGCATGAGCCGCCACGCCGCCACAGGAGAATCGATTCCTCCCGACAGAAGGCACGCAACCGTGCCGCTCACACCGATCGGGAGCCCTCCAGGTCCCGGGAGCTTCTCCCAGCTCACAAGCGCCTCCTTCTGGAGAATCGTTATGCTGCAAACCTCCTGTGGATTTGACAGATCGACCTTCCAGGAACGCGCCGAAGAGACAGCGGTTCCCACCGCCCGGCACACATCGATACTGCGGAGCGGGAACTGCTTGTCCACGCGGGTCGCTCTGACGGCAAACGAGCGGTTATCCCCCTGCGGCGCTGCGGCAAGGGCGCTCTCGATTATCCTTTCAATATCAGGGGCGCAACGCGTTATCCTGCCGAAATGAGCGATTCCGAAAACGCAGGCGAGCAGCTCCCGGACCTGGGGCCACTTTGCGTCGGAGTCCGCCTGAAGGATAATGCGACCAAAGATCGACCGGACCTTTACGCGGTCGACAGGGCTTAGCGCTCCGGCTATGTTCCTGCGGAGCACCTGTTCGAAAAACGGCCGGTTCTTGCCTTTAAGGCCTATTTCGTCGTAGTAAACCGCGATTTCGTAAGCCATGAAAACCAGAAGATCCTCAATGAGAAAAAAAGTACAAATACCGCGGAGCGATTTTAACACGTATTGCGGAGCGGGGCTAAACGCCGCGTTCCTGCTTGCGTCGGCGGCTTTGCTCTTTGCATGCCCCGCGGAAGCGGCGGACGGAACCGAAGCTGTACTGCGCGTCTTGCTGCGCACTGAGGCAGGGCGACCTGCCTGCGGGAGGGTGCTTCTTTTTGACGGAAAAGGAGAGGTTGAGGCCAACAGACCGGTTGAGGGCGAAGCCCGATTCACGCTTCAAAGCGGCACCTGGCGCCTTGTCGTCACCCGCGGCCCCGCCTACGGCATTTACGACGAGGAAGTGGGGCTTAAGCCGGGAGAGACACGTACTTGCGAGGCCGTTTTAAGAAGAGAAATTTCCTGCGGGCACCTGCTTGCGATCGATCCTTACGTCACAAGCCGCCCGAGTGCGCTTGAGCTTGCCTGTGAAGGTCTTGATGCCGCGCTCCAGCTTTCTGCTCTTCCTCCGGGCGCAGCTGTAGAAGCACGTTCCTGCGGCGGTCTTTTTACAAGGGCCGGCCTTTCACGGTTTTCAGGCTCAGCGGACCGCCCTGAACTTCTCAAAGGGCTTTGGGGACTCTTTATAGGGCAAGGGGAAGATCAGGCCGGCTGGTGGTCTCAACTGGGTGCCGATGGCGCCCTTCGGCATGACTGGTTTCACCTGTTGAGCCGGGGGCGCCGGGTGTGGCTCCTTGCAGGTTCAGGCCCAGGCGGGCGGCTGGGCATGCCCAGAGTCTACGTGCCGAGAAGAGCAGGGGAGAAACCGGAGGAAGCATTGCGCGCCGGACCTGTTTCGGTTTCCTGGGGGATTCTTGTTGAAGTTTGGGCCGCAGGGAAGCCTGCAGGCGAGCTTGTTTCTGCACGGTTCGGCGGTGTTCCCTTTCGGGTGCGGGTTCAAGCTCCCCGATGGGTTGACACGGTGGAGCTTAGCATTTTCAGCGGATCGGAGGTTGTCATGCGTACGGATCTGCGGCCTGCGCAAGACCCTTTGCGCTTGGATCGTACTTATTTTCTTCACCCCAAGTGCGACACGGTGTATGTGGCTGCAGTTTCCGGCAAAGGCCCCCTGTTGCCCTACAAGCCTCTTCGGATTCGACCTCTTGGAATAGCAGGCCCTGTTTGGGTTGATGCCGACGGCGACGGTCGCTTCACGCCGGCTCAGCAGGAAGCACGCCGCTTGCTTGAGACGTGGCGATTCTCACCGCCCGTTTGTCTGGAACGCCTTGCCCGCGAGCCTGTTTACTTTCGGGTTCAGGCAGCAGCGCAAGTGGACGATCCGGCTGTTGCAGACCACATAGCGGACGACCTCTCGGCTCCGGTGCGGCTTGCTTTGCTGGACGGGCTCCTGGAACGCCGCCCGCCCTGGGCTCTTGATATCTTGGCCCGCAGGCTTGTTAAGTGCGACAAGGAGCCCCTCGAGCAGGCTCTGATTGTAACGGGATTCGCCCGCTTCGGGGTTTCAACAGGTTTCAAGCGTTTCGCCTCTCGGCTCATCAAAGCCCCGCTTTTCAGGCGCGTGCTTGCAGTGGGCGCACTTCTTCCTCATTGCACGTTCCCCCGGGCTTGGGACCTTTTGGGCCCTTTCTCCGATCCGGACGGCTTGGGAATAAGGGGGCGCTGGGGCCCTGAAGGGCGGGCTCAGCCGGGTGAAACCTACCGGGACGTGCGCGGGAAAAGGCCGGCTTGGCGCAAGGCGACACCCCGGTGCGGCAGGGTGGAGCTGGTAGGAGAAGCCGAGCCTGCAGTTTGGTTCGGAAGCGTGCGGTTCACCGTGGGTAAAGGAGCCTTGATCGCCCTGTGCGCCCGCGCTCCTTATGGATTTGCAGCGTGGATCGACAACAGAAAAGTGGTAAGTGAGGAAGGAAGCGAAGCACGCGCTCTGTTCGTCCCCTGGTACTTGGAGCCCGGAGAACACAAGCTTGTAATTGAGATTCCTTCACGTCGCCGCAAGGGCTGGTTTGTATGCGGCTTTTTGGATCCTACTGGAACTTTGAAGTTCGCCGCCCCTTAAGAGAAGATCCGCCCGAGCGGACCTTTACCGCTCTGCGAGCCTTTCCGGCCAACCTGAAATCAGGGTGTTTCTTGATCGAAGCTGCAAGCTGGTTGAACGCGCGTTGGAGGATTTCAGATTCCGCAGTTTTCGCTTGCACCGGATAGGTGTCTTCAGTTCGGAAAGGCCCCAGTACGAAAAGCTTTCTTTTGGTTTTCGGGTCCAATACGAATAGGACGGCTTCCCCGCTGTAGGTTTCGCTAACAGGCACATTGCCGTAAAAGGTATTCCTGCGGACCAGTTTTGCGCGAAGTTCGCAGCGAAGCACGTACGAAGGCTTCCCTGTCTTATCGTCTTGCGGAAGCACCACAAAGGAAGGAGCGTCCGCAAGAAGCACGGCGAGCCGGCGGCGCAGGCGGGGCTCGGGAATCCACCTGCCGGAACGAAACTTCACAACCTCGAGCCTAGCGATCACAAGCTCGTCCTTTTTCCAGGGAACAAGGGTGGGATCGAGTTTACGAAGGAGGTCAAACTGCGCTTGGGCCTCCTTGTTGCCGGGATCCAGGGTGAGCACCTGGGTGAGGAGCTTCCTTGCCTCCCCTATAAGTTCTACTTGGCGGCACCAGGCGGCGAGTTTCAGAAGTTTCGCGGTATCGCCCTTCGCTCTTTTCAATCTTTTCTTGAATTCGGCCGGGAGTTGGGAGCGCTCAACGATTCGGGCTATCTGAGAGCGCAGACAGTGACGGATCCGGCCTTCGACCTTAATGAAAACGTCACGAGAAGTTGAAAGCACGGGCGTCCCGAAAAACTCCCTGCCGTCTTTAAGGACATAAAGCCGCGGCTCCGTATCCTTTGAGCGGAACGCCGTGCCGGCGAACAAGCATAAGCTGGAAGCGAAAACCAAAGCAGCGCAGATTCTCCAGGGTCGCATACCACTTATTGTACCATAGGTGAACCGCGCGAAAACGTTTCGGCTTCCTGTCGGCAGCAGGTCTTGCGGCTTTTTCGCCCATCGGCTATCGTGCAATTCACCGGTTCTTGAATCGTAAAGACCAATTCAGAGCTCAGGCGGCCTTTGAGCCGTCTCGGGGAGGTTGAGCATGAGAGCACAAAGGAAAGTGACAGGACGAGCGGCTTCGGGTTCGAAAAGGCGCGGTGTAAGGCTTTTCTTTGCACTGTTGGGCCTGACCGCGGCCTGTGGTGTGCTTCAGGCCGCCTCGGGTCCGTGCGGCGGCGGTCCGCTTTCGGGATTGGAAAAGCTGCGGCAAGGGCGCAGGGAGCGCGTCTCAAGTGCCGATCCGGACTGGTGGAACGGAAACGCCGACGCACGGCCGATCGCACCGGGCGAAACCCTTACGGTGGCCGAGCTTCAAGGGCCCGGTAAGATTACGCACCTTTGGTTCACCATTGCGGCTGAAGATCCCTATTACGGCAGGTCTGTTACGCTTCGCATCTACTGGGATGGTGAAAAAGAGCCGAGTGTGGAGTCCCCGCTCGGGGATTTCTTCGCGGTCGGACACGGGCTTAGAGCCACTGTCAATTCCCTTCCGGTCCAAGTGTCTTCGAACGGGCGTGCATACAATTGCTGGTGGCCCATGCCGTTCAGGAAATCGGCGAAGATAACCGTCTCGAACGACAGTGCGAAATACCACGTCCGCGCGCTTTACTTTTACGTTGATTGGATAAAGCTCCCCTCCTTACCCGAGGATACCGCGTATTTCCACGCGCAATACCGGCAGGAATTTCCTTGCCAGTCGGGACGCGATTATCTGATTCTGGCTGCCGAAGGCCGAGGACACTACGTCGGCACCGTGCTGTCCGTGCATATGAACGGAGCGAGTTGGTTCGGTGAAGGCGATGATCGATTTTATATCGACGGAGAGAAGGAACCCTCGCTCCGCGGCACAGGCACTGAGGATTATTTCTGCGATGCCTGGGGCTTCCGCCGCTTCAACATGCCTTTCTACGGCGTGACGATTTGGGAAGGGTTCGATGTGGATGATCACGGTACGGCCTACAGGTGGCATATCCCCGACCCGATTCCTTTCACCAAATCGCTGCGGGTTACGATAGAGCACAAAGGGGTTACCTTCCACCCGGTTGAGCTGCGAAGCAAGAAGCCCTTGCCGATACCTGTTTTCGGAAGAACCGAACCTTTGAAGGCCGAAAAGGGAGCTGTTTACGTGTACACGTTCGACGGCACGGTTGTAAAGAGCGGGTTTGAGGAGAGGCCCGACAACTTTTCTTCCGTCGCTTTTTGGTATCAGGTGGGCCGCGCCAAAAGATTCGCCCAACTGCCGCCCGCAGAGAAAAGACTTGTGCTCGGAACTACGGTTGAGGCGGAAGCTTTGCTTCAGAAGGCAAAAGGCAAACCCGCCGCCGGGCTCGAAGCTCAGAAGGGAGGGAGCTGGAGCGGCGGGGCGCAGCTTTTTTACCACCCGCCTTCGAGCAAGGAGAAGCCGGTGCTCGAGCTTCCGTTTGAGGTGCCGCATGCAGGGCGTTTCGTGTTGAACGCCTACCTTGCGAAGTCGTGGGACTACGGGACGTGGTCGATCGAGCTTGACGGCAAGACGGTGGTCGAAGCTACGGATCTGTACTCTCCGACGCTTACTGTTGTGAAGCAAAAACTCGGTGTTTGGAACTTGACCGGAGGCACGCACGTGCTCCGGTTCACGTTCTTGCGTTCAAACCCCCGGAGCCGGGTCCGACCCTCCGGGGAGCCGGGGCGCTACTTGGGAATCGATCGGCTGAGCTTCCGGGCCCTTCCGGCGCGTTCGGTAAGGGTCGTACGGGGAAAGTGACCGCGGGCGGCCTTGTGGGTTGAGCCTCAGGGCCGTTCAATAGCCCGGTACAGGAAACAAAGGACTCGGAAGCCGGGAGATTTCCGCGATTATGCAAAAAAAAGCGACTTTTCTGCTGGTTTTCCTTTCGATTCCGTGGGCGGGATTTTTGGAAGCGGGCGGTTTTGAGCTTCAAAGTGATCCCCTTACTCTTGCAGCGTACCTGGATAGGGATGCCGTGCACCCCGGAGAGACTTTCCGCGTTGCGGTTGTGCTTTCCATGGAAAAGGGGTGGCACGCGTATGCGAATCCCAAAGGACCCGGAACCGGAAAGGAAACCGTTGTAAGAGGTAAGAGCACAGCCGGATTCCGGTTCCTGCAAGTCCGCTACCTGCCCGGCAAGCGCGTGAATCAGGTGGAAATAGGACCTGATGATTGGGTTTATGCTTACGAAGGCGAAGTGCCTGTATTTCTGGAGGTCGAAGCCTCTGCGGACTTAAAGCCGGGCAAGTACAACCTGGAAATCGAGGTCGATGCGCTTGTCTGCAAGGAAAGCTGCCTTCCGGTGCTTACGACCGTAAAGGTTCCTGTTGAAGTCGTAAGCCCCGGGAAGCCCACCAAACCGGCCAACCAGAAGTGGTTCAAGGATTTTGCGAAGGCCAAGGCGGCGCCCGGAGCACCTCCGCCTGAAAGCCCGCCCGCGAAGAAGACCGCACCCCCTGAAACCGAAAGTTTTGATTTCTCGCGTTACAAGGCCCGCGAGCTCGAGCAGCCGGTCACAGGGCTTCTCATGGCGCTTGTTTTCGGTTTTATCGCCGGCGTGATTCTGAACGTAATGCCCTGCGTGCTTCCTGTCATAAGTATCAAGATCTTCAGCTTGGTCGCCCAGGCTCACCAGGAGAGAAGCAGGATATTCAAGCTGGGTCTTGCTTTTGCAGGAGGTATAGTTTTTGTTTTCGCCGTGCTTGCGGCTCTTGCGGCTCTGATGGGCTATTCGTGGGGGCAGCATTTCCAGAACGAGACCTTCCTGATCGTTATGATCGCAGTCATGTTCGTTTTCGCCCTCGGGCTTTTCGATGTGTACATAATCCTTGTGCCCGGAGCGGTTGAGGCCGGCGGCGGCGAGGGCTATTTGGGGTCCTTTTTCAAAGGTGTGCTCACCACCTTTCTTGCAACTCCCTGCAGCGGGCCTTTTCTGGGTGCTACTTTGGCCTGGGCTCTCACCCAGAGGCCTGTTGTGATCTTCACCGTTTTCGCCTCCATAGGGGTGGGTATGGCTGCTCCTTATTTGGTGCTTTCCGCGTTTCCGGGACTTCTGAGGTTTGTGCCCAAGCCGGGCGCTTGGATGGAAACATTCAAGCACTTGATGGGATTTCTGCTCCTCGGAACGGTCGTTTACCTTTTCAGCCTGCTGCGCCGTGATCTTATGGTGCCGACTCTTATTTTCATACTGCTTCTGGGATTTCTGGCATACCTGTGGGGCCGTTTCGCTCATGGTGGAGTCCCGTTTGCAAAGCGGTGGGCGATCCGCGCCGCCCTGTTGGTGTTGGCCTTTCTTTCCGCCTGGTACTCTTATCGCTCGAGACCCGAGCCCATTAAGTGGGAACCTTTCAGTGTGGCGGCGCTTGAGCGCTACAGCGGCCGGACAGGTGAACCGCCCAGGAATCTGGTCATCAAGTTCACGGCGGACTGGTGCATCAACTGTAAGGTGGTTGAGAGGTTTGTGCTCGAAAACCCCCGTGTGCTTGAAGCCTTCAGGCGGAAAGGGGCTGTGCTCATGAAAGCCGATTTCACTCACGCTCGGCCGAATGACGCTGCGCAGCGCTTCATGGCGCAACTCGGGTCGCGCAGCATTCCGTTTCTTGCGATCTTCCCGGCGGATGATCCTTTCCACCCGTACGTTCTTCGTGATCTGTACGGGACCGGCCAGGTGCTGGATATTGTGAAACGTCTTCCGGAACCGCTTGAGGGAACCGCTGAAAAAAGAATCGGAGGCGAAGAAAGTGCGGGAGGATAGGCCTGTAGCGATTATAACCGGCGGTACTCGAGGAATCGGTCTTGGAATCGCGCGGGCGCTTGCCGGAGAAAACTACGCGCTTTGCCTGAACGGCCTCAGGCCCGCCGATAAGGTGAGCGGCGTGCTTAAGCAGCTCGGGGGAAAAACCGCGGTCGTTTACGTGCCGGCTGACGTGGGGACCGGTGAAGGCCGTGAACGGATTATAAACGAATGCCGCAAAGCATTCGGCCGCCTGGACATGCTTGTGAACAACGCGGGAATCGCACCCCGCGTCCGCGCCGATCTTCTTGAAGTTTCTGAAGAAGCGTTTGACGAAGTCTTGGCGGTCAACCTCAAGGGGCCTTATTTCTTGGGCCAGAAGGCCGCATCTTGGCTTATTGAAGAAAGGAAAACCGATCCGCATCGATTTCTTGCGATCGTTAACATCTCTTCCATTTCAGCTTATGCCGTCTCCACGAACCGCGGAGCTTACTGCGTGGCGAAAGCGGGACTGAGCATGACGACAAAGCTTTTTGCAGCGCGCCTGGCGCAGTACAACATAAATGTTTATGAGATAAGGCCGGGAATCGTTCAAACGGATATGACCGCGCCGGTTAAGGCCAAGTACGACGAGCTCATACAAAACGGACTCACTCCGATCCGGAGGTGGGGGACTCCGGAGGATGTGGGACGAGCCGTCGCGGCTATTGCGCGGGGGGACTTTCCGTTCTCAACAGGTTGCGTACTGGATGTCGACGGAGGCTTCCACCTGCGCATCCTCTGAAACCGGCGCTTACCAGGTAATCCACGCGATTCCGAAGGGGGGCAGATGTATGCTTGAAGGGTCTACGGTGTGTGAGCTTAAGAGGTCGACCGCCCGCTTTGGAAGCCCTTCCTCCGGAATGGAAACCTTAAGCGGCTCGGCACTCAGGTTGGTAAGAGCGTAGATCCGCTGCCCGTTCCTCTCTCTGTGCACCGCGAAAACCCGGGGGTGTATATTCAGAACACGGAACGCGGCGTTCGGGTGGAAAGCCGCCTGGCGGCGCCGGACCGAAAGCAGGCGGCAGAGCCCTTTGAAGACACGGGCTGCGAAGGAAGAGGGATCGGCAAGTCGCTTTCGCACCTCTGAGGCGTTCAGCTTCCGGCGGTTTATTCTTCTAGCTATTCCGGTTTGCTTGACCCCTTCGTACCAGTTACGCGATCCGAAAAGGCTGTGTACGTAGATTGCAGGTACTCCCGGCAGCACGAGCGGTACGGCCTGAGATGCTATGAAAGGATCCGGGTTTTCCGTGCCTGCGGCTTTAAGCACCGCATCAACGTAAGTGACGTTGAGCTCGTACGGACTGCGGGAGCCGTCGGGATTGCTGCGGAATGTAACAAGTCCTCCGGCCCGGCGCGCAAGAGATACAAGCTCGGGGATCGCCTCGGGGAGTACATCCTCAAGAGGCCTCACTCCGATTCCGTCGTGTGAAGCCGTGAAGTTGAAGAAAGTGGTCCTATCGCTTGGCGCCTTCAAGGTGCCCGCCCAGCGCGAGAGCTGGTTCGCCTCTCCTCTCAGGAAGCAATGGAGAAGCAGGGGGGGAAGCGTGAAGTTATACACCAGCTGTGCTTCGTTTCCGCCGTCGCCGAAGTAGCTTACGTTTTCCCTGTGAGGTACGTTGGTTTCGGTGATAAGAAGCACATGCGGCGCGCACAGATCGAGAATCCCGCGAAGGAGTCTGACCGCCGCATGTGTCTGCGGGAGGTGAATGCACGGGGTGCCGATTTCCTTCCAAAGGTACGCGATCGCATCGAGTCGCACGATTGCAGCACCGCGCTTGACGTAAAAAAGGAACACGTCGAGCATGCGGCACAAAGTTTTCAGGGTCTTGTAGTTCAAATCTATTTGATCGGCGCTGAAGGTCGTCCAGAGGTGCACCGTTTTTCCGCTTTTCTTTGTGAAAGGTGTCAGGAGCGGAGTCGAACGCGGGCGCACCACCCGGGAAAGATCACAGGAAGGATCCACCTCAATGGCGAGTTCTTCGAATGCAGGATCCTCGGCCAGGTAACGGCGGAACCATTCGCTGTGGGCCGAGATGTGGTTCAAGACGAAGTCGATCATCAAGCGGAACGAGCGGGCCAGTTCTTCTACGTCGTTCCAAGTTCCCAGGTCGGGATTAACGCTGAGGTAATCGGTGACCGAGAATCCGTCGTCCGAAGAGTAGGGGAAGAACGGAAGCACATGTATGCCTGAGAAGACTTCCGAGAGCTTTTCTTCAGCGAATCTCCTCAATGTCACAAGCGGGGCTTCGCCGCTTTGTTTCAAAGTGTCTCCGTAAGTGATTAGAATCGCCTCTTGTTCGGAGAAGAGTTCTTGGGGGGCATCTCCGGGGCGCACGTGAGGCTCCACCACCCGGCGCACGGCTTCAAAAGCTTCCCGAAGCCGGCCGGGATACATGACACCGAGGGGCTCCCTGAGAATGGAAATATCACGCATAACGATATGGTTTCCGCATTAAGAACCGCATCCGCCGTACAGACTACGGCAAAATAGTACACTCGGCTGAAAGATCCTGCCAGAGGCCCCTTCCCGCGGTTTCTCTACGCTGCACGGGTTGCGCTGGGGGCGCGGCTTTCTGCAAGCTGGAGGGCTCTTTCCCTGACCCCGTTCAGATAGATCGCAAGCGGCCGGTAGAGGAGGTGGGACCACTTGCCGAAAGGCACCTGAACAACGAGCATGGATACTGCAACACAAAGGTGGACTACGTATCCGATATAGGCAGCCATGGGCAGATCAAGGGTTCGGAACACGTTAACCGCAAGCCCTGTTAGGGAAGTAAGAAGGAGCTGGAGCAGAAACAACCAATCCATGGGCTGGGAGTACTTGTAGAGCTCTTCTTTCCTGCGCAAGCGGCCTATGAGTGCGTCTACGCAATAGTACAATAGGATCACCGTCGCAATGTATCCGAAAATCGAGGTGAAGTGGAAAGCCGAGGTGTTGCGCTGGAAAGTAACAAGGAAGATCTCAACCAATATCGCCATGGTCAAATAGGCCGCAACCAGCGAAAGGTGCTTGATCCAGCGGATACGGCTTTCGCAGGTGCGCCACCGCAGCTGAGTGAAGAAGTGCAGAACGAAGGTTTTCAACTCAAGCAGATAAAGGAAGAAAGGAATTGCAACTCCTTTAACGCTCCGCATTGCGAAGCGATACATTCTGCCCGCGTTGATGAGAAGAAGTCCGCCCAGGACTCCTGCAAGGACCATGTCGGCGGTGTGCACCCAGTGAGCCGGGATGAAAGTATTCATTGAAACGCGTTCGGTCACCATACGCTCTGCGGAAAAAGCCCCGGAAAGAGCGAAGAAAAGCACAACCACCCCGGCGGCGATCAAACTCACTGCGATTTGCCAGCCTTTTGATAGGAAAAGACGGCGTGAAAGCCCTGTCCAATCGTATTCAGCGGTCAGAAAGCGCCGCGCTGCCATCATCAGCTCTCCGGGATCAGCCTGGCGGGGACATGTCCTTGAGCAATCACCGCAGTAGTAGCACAACCAGGGCTCCAAACTGTGCCTGACGAAA
>CAZGYL010000104.1:0-11322 GCA_964529985.1 uncultured Planctomycetia bacterium
TGATACTCTCAAGTTCCGGTGGTGTAGTAGTACGAAAGGGTCTGGCTGCCGCGAGCCGGTTGTTACCCCAACTTTTCCATTTTTTCGTCCCAGAAACCCCTACCTTGCTTCAAACCTCGGCACCCCGCGACAAATCCGGGAGTCAAATATCCGGAACCGTTCAGCAACGAAGATACTCAATATCGTGGAAAGCAGAAGGTCAAAGCCAAACAGATTCGCAAAAATGCTCTCAAGCAGAGCCCTGTCCGCCTCCCAAATAAGAACTAACGGACAATTATTCAGAACAAAGTCCACCTCAACGCTTCTGTGGTGGACTCGACTCCCGACCGAAACCCGCCCGCAGCGATAAACCTTTTTCCCACAAAATGAGATTGGTCCCTCCTCTCCTTCCTCTGGAACGTAGCGGACGTCCTTAGCTTCAGAAGTTAAAGGCACTTCCGGTTTTATACGGCAGCTTCGATCCAAGCTATACAACACATAGTTTCCCGGAGGCAGCTTTACTTTCATCTTATTTTCGCGTCCTTGCGGTACCACAAACCCCAATGTGCCTTCCCACGGGTCGGTTCGCGGCCAAAATTTCACGAAATATGGGCCTAAAATCACCAGCGCCGCCAGCCATATTATTATAGGCTGAAGCCCGATCCAAAGACGCCCCGTTCTCTTTTCACCATATAAATGCCACCAAGGCCTATCCCCAAGAGCCGCGAGAATTACATAGTTGCGCCAAAACGGGATAACCACTATGGAGTCACCTATCTCCTTGACCGAATCATTCAGGACTCTGAACGTCGCAAGGAAAAGCCGCTTCATCAGCTTTACACCCGTTGAAGCAAGAAAAGCTACTAAAACTAAACCCAAGTTGAGCACAATCAACGGGAGACTTTTGAGCCAGAGGCGGGAAATTTTTCTAATAACAAGAGGCCGTCCTCCCTCAAACAGATCAATGGGGTATATATCGCTTTCTTCGACGTACACGCTGACTTCGAATGCATTTGACCCTACCGGTTGACCGCCTCCTGTAACAAGCTCTTGTCTATAAAAATACCCTTTCCCGAGTTTCCAGCCCGGCTTATCGCTACCCTTTGAGACAGGGCCTTTCAGCGAATAGATGTTTCCAGCTTGAAGATACAGATACGCCTGTACCGGTCCGTCAAGATTTGTGCGGAACTCCCCGAGCGCTACGAAAAAGGCGAGATAGGTACAGTAGGCGGAAAGTGCTGTGGCCACAACCAAAATCAGAAGTAGATTCCTCCAGAAACGCCTGCGGCCTGAGATGCTGCTTCTCTCGGCGCTCAGGCTGCATTCCTCATGCATTTCTTGCCTCCTCCTTCCACCTGCCTTGAGAAGTCTGCGACATTCGGATCCTTCGGATATTTGTGCACGAAGGGTCCCATATCGTGAGGCGGCCGAGAAGCAATCTAAAATTGGAGCCAAAGCCGAAAACCTGAGCCGTTGTCCTCATGCCCGCGCCAAGCCTCAGGAAGACCCGCAGTTTTATTCGGCCGTAACTCGTCGAATGCCATTTTCCCCGAGGCACACAGAAGTCGCAGAGTTCGCCGTCGGGGTTGAGGAAGGTTACGCTTCCGTAGGGGGCGTACCTGTAGCGCTCAACGACGGTACCCTTTTCCGAAAGAAGTGTTACTACGTTCCAGTTTGCGTCCTGAACGAAGTAATGGGGTACCGTCGGGTTCTCGGGGTCATACGTGGGGCGACAAAGGGCCGAAGTCGGGCTCATTGCTCTTCTCAAGCCGGCGGAATAGGTCGTTAGAATGACACTTCCGCCGCCTATCCTCAATCTTAATCGGCCTGTTCCGTGCGTCCTGGGTTACCTTCACATAGGCACCGGTGCACGTGTTTTCAGGCACCTATGTCATTTTCCCGCTCATATCGCTTACAGGCAAACGGCTTGGTCCAAAGTACACGCTGTGACCTCATTCTGTTCGTTACGTTCCCGAGTGTCAACGGCCGTTCCATTCTTTCTTAACTTGCTCGGAGAGTGCTTGTGCCGAGCTCCAAGATAACGGCCACAAGGGGCTAAGTTGATTCGGGCCTGCAACTTGACCCGCACGTAGAAGCCGGAACATAATCACCGAAGTAGGTGACAGCCGGGACTTGCCGTACCGGTTGCACCGGTGCTGATCCAAGAAAGACTTGGACAGCCCCGGTGAGCCTCACCTGCAAGATGCTGAGAACGAATCTCTGCGTTTGCCGAGGATCGCCGCACCTGTAGCGGTCTCCTTCTGACAATGGAGGCGGTCCCATGCACAAGACGGCCCTCTGCTTGGTTGCAAGTGCCTTCACTTTTCTTGGAACTGCAAGTGTTTGCCGATCGCAGACAGCCGAAATCAAATTCAAGAACCAAGCCGTTCTCCTTGAGATCGATCGCAGAACCGGCGGTTTCGCATTGACCGATCTACGAAGCGGGGTCCGCTGGCCGACAAACGGATTCGCCGGACCTGCGGTCTGGAGCGGACCTGTTGAGGTAACAACCGAAAAAGACGGAGCGCACTTGCGTTTCCCGGAAGGCACCGCAAGGATCACGCTTTCCCCGGGGAAAGGAAGGTGCGTCATTACTTACCAAGCGCAAGGGACAATCAGCGCCGTTCCGGATCTGCTCGTCCTTTCGGATAAAGAACGAGGCTACGCTGTGGTTCCTTCTCGAGAGGGGCTTTTGATTCCGGCTTCGGGACCGCCTTTCAGGCGCACTTTCGGAACAAGCGATTATGAAGGCTGTCATATGAATGTCATAGGCGTCTCGAAACAAGGAAGCGCCCTGCTTGTCACCTGGAGCGACGCCTACACGTTTCCGGAGCTCTGCAGAAAAAAGGCGGCGGGGGGGTCTTCAACGCTCACTTGTTCCTTTACACTTCGCCGTACGGCACGTTCTCTTGTTTTCCATTTACTGGGGCCGGGCGACTGGAACCTCATGGCGGAACGCTACCGGGCATTCGCTGCAGAGAAAGGCCTTGCCGTTACACTGCGGGAAAAAATCCGGAGGAACCGCAACCTGCGCCTTCTTCTCGGTGCTCCCAATGTAAAACTATGGACCTGCCTTGTGCGGCGCATGAACGAAGAGAGTACCCGCGAGGAATTTGTGCGTGTACGCTGGTCGTTCGATGAAGCCGCCTCTATAGCGGAACACCTCCACGATAAGGTAGGCCTGAAGCGATGCCTTTTCATTCTCGGCGGCTGGACGGAAGGAGGCTACGACTGCCGTCACCCCGACAACCTGCCTGCAAACAGCGAATGCGGCGGCAACAGAGGGCTCGCACAAGCTGTGGACCGCATTCAAGCGCTTGGCTTTGTCGGCTGCCTCCATGACAACTACCAGGATATGTACCGAAACGCCCGGAGCTGGAATCCTGCATATATTCAAAAAAGACCGGATGGTTCTCTTGCTCGGGGAGGGCGATGGTTGGGAGGCAGAGCCTATCTCGTTTGCGCAATCAAACAGCTTGCTCTTGCAAGCCGACCCCAAAACCTTCCTGAAATCCGAAGGCGCTTTCCCGTACGGGCGTATTTCATTGACACGACGTTTGCCGTCGGGCCCCAGGAATGCTACGACCCTGCGCACCCGCTTGATCGCAACGGCGATATCGCCTGGAAAATACGGCTGAGCGATTACGCACGGAAGCTTTTCGGCCTCTTCGGAAGCGAATGCGGCAGAGAATGGGCACTGCCCCATAGTGATTTCTTCGAAGGGCTTGTAGGCGTTGCAGGCCGTGCGTTCCACAACCTGAAGCCGGAAAAGCTCGGCGCACTGGTGATTCCTTTCTTTGAAATGGTTTACCACGACTGTCAGATCTGCTACGGCAAGTACGGCTATGCGATAAATAGAGCAGCTCCCTACGTAGCACACCATGTTCTGTGTGCGCGGCCGCTTCATTACCACACCGTACCAGACCACCTTTACTGGTTCGACTGGAAACCCGGGCAGGATAAGCCCGGAGCGGAGCAGGGCTCCCCTTCCGCAGGTGCCCTGGATAGGTATCTGCGCGCAGAAAGCAAGTACATGCGCTCTCTGCACCCTTTTGACCGCTTTCTGCGCCTGACAAACGAGGTGCTGGGACCGCTGCACCGCCAGACGGCTTTTGATCGGCTCACAGAATTTAAGTTCTTAACAGAGGATCGTTCCGTGAGGCAGGCGGTCTATGGAAAAGGCGATGGGCGCACATGGATAACGGTAAACTTCGGGAAACGTGAGGCGGTTGTGCAAACTCCGGACGGGCGCAAGGCCGTTCTCCCACCATGGGGATTTGTTGTAGTAGGTCCGCGCTTTGCAGCCTTCAACGTTGTCTCGCTCGGCGGGACACGCTATCCCTCCGGAGTCCTCTTTACGGTCAGATCCGTTACCGGCGCTCCTCTTTCCCGGGCCGAGCAAGTGAGGATCTTCCGCGGCTTCGGCCCCGAGAAAATCACATGGGGCGGCGGAACGTACCGCGTGGAGTTCGAAAAAATTGTAAAAACAAGAACTTCAGGTCAAACAACGTCAAGCGGAAAAGCCAAAAGTACGCAGCAAAAGGAGCAAGTGAGATGAACCGCCGGTTTTACGGAATTTCAAAGCTGCATTCGGTTCTTGCGTGTATGGCGTTTATGTGGGTTGAGCTCGGAGCTTCGCCCTTCACCGTCACGTTGCGCAGGCAGATCAGAGAAAACGGCCTTTGGCGCGTCTTTGAAGAGGAAAAAACATGGAAGGGCGAAGAAACCGCGATTATCGTCTGCGACATGTGGAACCACCACTGGTGCGCCGGAGCGGAAAGACGGGTGGCGGAACTCGCACCTTTCATGAATCAAGTTCTTGAGGCTGCAAGGCGCTTCGGTGTGTTTGTGATCCACGCTCCGAGCGGCACAATGAAGGCTTACAGCAATCACCCAGCGCGCAAGCGTGCCATAGAAGCTCCCCGCGCACCCGACCTTCCCGAGGGAATCGGAAAATGGTGCAACAGGATCGCCCGGGAACAGGATGCCGTGTGGCCCATTGATCAATCCGACGGCGGCTGCGACTGCCGTGTTCCCTGCAAGAAAGGCAGTCCCTGGACCTCTCAAATAGATTCTATCCGGATTGATCCCGATCGGGACGCGGTAAGCGATTCGGGCGTTGAAATCTGGAATTTGCTTGCTGCAAAGAAGATAAAACATGTGATCCTCATGGGAGTACACACCAACATGTGCGTCATGGGGAGGCCCTTCGGCCTGCGAAACATGGTGCGCTTCGGAAAGGACGTCGTTCTTATGCGCGATATGACCGACACCATGTACAACCACAGGCGCCCGCCGCACGTACGCCATTTCGCCGGGACCGATCTTATAATTGAATACATTGAGCGCTATATCTGCCCGACCATTACTTCTACGGTTTTCACCGGCAAGCCTTTTTTCAGGTTCAGAAACGATCCCCGGCCTCATGTCGTGCTCATCTCGGCGGAATCCGAATACGGCTCTTGGTACAGCTTCCCCGCACTGGCCCACCTTTTTGTATCGAAAATGGATCTCAGCGCTGAGGTGCTTCAAGGGAGCACATCTAAACAGGACCCGAATCGGCATCGGATCCCGGGAATGGAGGCCCTGAAGCGGGCCGACCTGGTCCTTCTTTTCGTAAGGCGCCGCGCCTTGCCCGAGAAACAAATGGATCTTTTCAAGGCTTACCTTCGAAGCGGCAAGCCCCTTGTGGCCTTCAGAACCTCAAGTCACGCTTTTGCACCCCACGGCAGGGTGCCCCCGGGTTGCGTGACTTGGCCTGCGTTCGGCCGCGAGGTTCTGGGCTGCAATTACCAAAACCACTGGCGGGGCGGAATGGTGGTGACATGTAATCCTTACGCTGCAAGCGATCCTCTGCTTGCCGGGCTCAGCGGCCGCTGGTACGTTGCAGAGACTCTGTATCGAAATCGGCCTCTGGCCCCCGGCTGCAGGCTGCTTCTCATGGGCAGCTGGGCGCCCGCCGGCAAGGACCAAAGTCCTGCAGCTAAAGGGAAAGCCACAGAGATTCCTTCCGAACCGGTTGCCTGGACGCGGCTTTACGGCCGATCGAAGGTTTTTTACGCGGCTCTCGGGAAGCACACCGCCTCTTTCAGAACCCTTTGGTTTACAAGGCTCGTCCTCAACGCCGTGGGCTGGGCCCTGGGGCGCAGGCTGCCTGTCAAAGGCGTTAAACCTCTGTTTGCAAAACCGTAAAAACGCGTTTCAGGTCTTTTTCCGGGCCTTCCTCTTCGGCCAAGGTTTGTAGGGGCCGCCGTAGCGGTCGCGTAGTTCATTGCATCGCTTGCGCAGCCTTTCAAGCACATTGCGGTATTTCGGATCGCCTGCCAGGTTATGAATCTCCAGCGGATCGCTTTTAAGATCATAGAGTTCTTCGTAAACAGGCTTTTGCTCGAAATAGCGGACATAGGTCCAGCGCTCGGTGCGCACTCCTTCGCTCTTGGGAATGGCTTTGTGCTCGAAGAGGTGCTCGTAGAAAAAGTCTTCTCTCCACGGCACCTTTCCGCCTTCAAGAATCGGACGAAGTGATCTGCCTTGCATCTTCCCGGGCACGCTTACACCTGCAAGATCAAGAATCGTAGGTGCTATGTCCACGTTAAGGGCCATTTCCTCCGGCTTTGCTCCGCGCAGGCCGCCGCTCCTCGGATCGTAAGCGATCAAAGGCACTCTTATGGAAGGCTCGTAGATGAGCCACTTACCTGCAAAACCGCGTTCCCCGAGGAAATAACCGTTGTCACTTGAGAAAATAATCACCGTGTTACGTGCAAATCCCAAGCGCTCAAGCTCCTTTCTTATCCTCCCGATCACAATGTCAACCCCGCTTATCATGCGGTAGTAGCCCCGCACCATACGCTGATATTTCTCCGGTGTGTCGAAGCGCCAGCGCCAGCGGATCCGATTCAGCGATCGTTTCAGAAACTCGGGCTGTTTTTCGAAAAACGCAGGATCCGCAGTCTCGGGCACAGGGAACTTTACGTTTCGATACAACTTCTCGGCCGAAGGAGGCCAAATGTATTGGCGCGGGTCACTGTCCTCGGCATGCGGAGCATTAAAGCTCACCGAAAGGCAAAAAGGCCGGCCGGGACGCACGGAACGTAGAAACTCGATCGCCGCATCACCTGTTATATCGGTCAGGTGGCGCAGTGTGCCGTCCGCCTGTTTTTTGAAATAGGGGTTACGGTGCAACGGTCTGAAAAAATCGAACATCTCTTTCGCAGCGCCGCGGGGCACCGCCACACCGAACTTGCCTACGAATCCGGTCCGGTATCCATGCTTCCTCAGCAAAACGGGATAACTCATGGCGACAAGCTCGGGCCTTATGGGAGGGGTGCCGAATGTAAAGCGGTGAGTGCGCTCGTACAGGCCGGTGAAGATCGAGGCCCGGCTCGCTGCACAAATCGAAGTAGTGACAAAAGCATTGATAAAACGTACACCCGATCGCGCAAGGGCATCCATGTTCGGAGTCTGAATGATCGCATTTCCTGCACACCCCATCATGTCCCAGCGCTGATCGTCTGTAAGCAAGAAGAGAATGTTCGGTCGTGCCGCAGCGCGCAGTTGCGCACCGCAGACACAAACACCAAGCAACAAAACGGCAAAGCGTCTTACTGCGTACAAGCGGCACAAGCGATTTGACATTGAGGCCTCCTTGCAAAAGCGTGCATTTCCATTGCCTTTGACCTGTGTTTCTCCAGTATAAGGACCGGCCGCTGAATACACAAACAGCGCGCTGCAATGTCTCTTGTGGCCGCACCCTGAGTTGTTGTAAAGTGGCTGGAGGGCTTGCTGAGCTTGATTTCAGCTTTTGCGAAGAGCGGAGGATCCGAATTATGCGTCTGTTGACTGTTGTCTTTCTCCTGCAAGCCGCAATGGTCGAAGCAGCGCCTTCACCTTCCCGTCCCAACGTGCTTTTCTTTTTGGTGGATGACCTCGGCTGGCGCGATCTCGGTTGCTGCGGAAGCACCTTCTACGAGACCCCGAGGATCGATGCACTCGCCCGCTCGGGCATGCGCTTTACCTGCGCCTATGCCGCAGGATCGGTATGCTCGCCGACGCGGGCAAGCATCATGACGGGTAAGTACCCGCCGCGCGTGGGTATCACCGACTGGATTCCCGGAAGGCGCGTGCGCAATCCGAAACTTCTTACACCGAAGATCCGAAATCAGTTGGCTCTTGAGGAAATCACCCTGGCCGAAGCATTGAAGCAGGGCGGCTATCACACCTTCTTCGCCGGGAAATGGCACCTCGGCGGCAAGGGTTATCTCCCTGAAAACCAGGGCTTTGACATCAACGTAGGAGGCGGCAGGTGGGGCTCCCCGCCCGGGGGATACTACGTTCCGTACAGGAATCCGAAACTACCGGACGGTCCTCCCGGAGAGTATCTGACCGACAGGATTACAAAAGAAGCCGCAACCTTTATAAGAAACCACGTTGAGCGTTTCCCGAACAGGCCCTTCTTCGCCTACGTATCCTTCTACGCTGTTCACACGCCGATTCAGGCCTGCAAGCGCCAGCTGCCCCACTTTCAGGCCAAGCTTACCGCTTTGCCGAAAAAGTCCGGCCCCGCCTTTGTGCGCGAGCGCCGCGGTTGGACCAAGCTCAGGCAGGATAATCCGGCGTACGCCAGCATGGTCCGGGCTGTGGACGAAAACGTCGGACGGCTGCTTGACCTCTTGGACGAACTTGGGATCAGTTCAAAGACCATAGTTTTCTTTTTCTCGGACAACGGCGGACTTTCCACGTTGGGCCGCAGGTGGGCTCCCACCTCTAATGCGCCGCTTCGAGCCGGCAAAGGCTGGCTTTATGAGGGAGGCATAAGGGAACCTCTGATAGTGCGTGCGCCCGGGATTACAAAACCCGGCAGCCTCTGTAACGTGCCTGTTATAAGTAATGATTTCTACCCGACGATTCTCCAACTTGTGGGGCTTCCGATACCCGCCGGCGGCCCGGTCGACGGCTTGAGCCTGGTGGGACTCCTTAAGGCCGGGGAAAAACTCAAGCGCGATGCTCTCTTCTGGCACTACCCTCATTACCACGGCAGCATGTGGGCTCCCGGCGCAGCAGTACGAGCCGGCGCCTGGAAACTTATCCGGTTTTACGAGGAAGGAAAAGTGGAGCTTTACAACCTCGCTGATGATCCCGGTGAAAGGCACGACATGGCCTCGAAGGCTCCTGCCGTACGTGACAGGCTCATAAAACTGTTGGAAGACTGGCAGCAGAAGGTGGGCGCCGAGCTCCCGCGCCCGAACCCCGCCTACCAGCGGCAGGCGTGGGGACAACCCGGAACGCGCACGCATTCCAGGCCGCCTGCAGGTTCAGCGCCTCCTCCGAAGAGGTAATCAAGCAGGGAGACGACATCTGCGATATCCACCGTCTCGTCTCCGTTGAAATCAAAAACGAAAAGATTCCCTCCGTCGCTCATACTGCTTCCTTCGCAGGGAAGAGCAAAGCTTCCTCCGCCGAAAAGGAGCCGCAGGTAGGCGACCGCATCGGAAACGTCCAAAGCGCCGTCCTGATTGGCGTCGCCCGAGCGCTGCCAGCCGCCTAAGGTTCCACTCCCCGAATCCGCTGCTCCGGGCGAACCGTATATCTCCTCACTGGGCTTCCAGCTTTCGGGGTCACTCCACTTGTCCCTGAGATCCCAAGGATCAACAGCTACCAGGGAATGACCCTGGCCGTCGGTCGTATCGGGATACCATTGGTCGTCGTAGGTCAGGTCCAATATAGGTTCCCCTACAGGACCCGCCAGAGCAAGCGTCTCCCCGCGGTTTTCCAAATTCCCGGCGTACTGGCCCGCGATAGGAACCTGATCGCCGTAGCGGGTTCTAAATGCCTCAAGGTTCTTGACCACAACAGTGTACTCGCCCGGCATAAGAACCATGCCCTCGGGGAAGGTGAAGACAATTCCATCTGTAAAATGAATCCCCGTCATATCCACGGGTTCCGTCCCGCGGTTCACAAGCTCAACGAATTCAAAGTCGTTGTCGTCGAACGGACTTTCCGCAGGCGGATCAGGAGGGTGATACATGATCTCGCTTATCACAACAGGTGCCACATGGGTATAGAAAACGGCGGTCGTGATTCCGCTCCAGCGCGTTCCGGATCTTGCTCGTGCCGTAACCCTTGCGTTGCCGTCGATACGTATCGGATCCCGGTACACGTGCGCCTGCGGTGAAACCGAACCGCCGCGCAACCGCGGGTCACTGCCGTCAAGCGTATAAAAGATAACTCCTTGCTTTGTTTGAATGGTAAGTTCGAAGCCTTCTGTGATCGGGCCGCCCTGACGGCTGAACTCGGGAGGCGGCACATAGAGGCTGTCTATCCATGCGACACGTCCCCGGATCCAGTTCTTCATCCACGTAAGCTCAGCTTCCCAAGTAGGCGCGATATACCAATTCGGCCAAACACGTCTGCCCAAGATCTGCCAGCGCTGGAAGTTGCGCGCCTGAGCTTCCTGAAGAAGTGCGGCATACTCGTCCACCCGTGCCAAGAGCTTCTCGGTTGTAAGCTTGGTCCGCCGCACTTCCTGCCACCTGTCAATGAAACGCTGCTCGAACTCAGGATCATCAAAGAGCCGGTGCCACCATTTACCCCAACCGTTCGGATCCTGGTTCTCATCGAGGTACCAGCCGCTTGTCACCCAGCCGTGAAGGTAATCTGCATTACCGAGCGAAAGGTTGTAGTCCCAAATAGGCCCCATGGTGAGCTTACCGCCGCGATCCTTGTAAAAGAAGGTACTCAGACGGTAGCCGTCGATGTTCTTGCAGAGTTCGGTCAGCAGAAAGTGATCGACCCATGAGTCAACGTCAATATATGCCGCATATCCGCGCTCGGGATCACTGAAGTTCGGCCCGAAGAGCGCGGATTCAAAGACGTTCATGTAATTCCGGATCCAATTCGCTTGAGCGGGTGTTATGTATCTCTCCTTGGGATCAACGTAACAAATGCGGGTTCCCCGCGAGGTGCTGAATCCGGTGTCGCCGGGATCCAACCTGTCGATCTTAAGGAGGTAGCCCCCGGTTATTTCCGGCTCCGAATTCTGAGAAGGCAGAAGCTTCGTGATATCAACGCGGTCTTCGTCACGCTTTATTTTTTCGATAAGTACGTAAACACCCACGTAATGGCTGCTGTAGGAGACTCTGCCCGTGCCTGTATTCAGAAACACTTCGCAGAAGCGGGTGCGCGGCGCATAGCGGTCAATATCGTTGCTCCAACCGTAAGCAAGGGCATTGCGCATGAGGGACTTGTCAGAGTAAGGCGCGTACAGAACCCAGTCGCTTTCAGCGGGAAGCCCGAGAAGCGGAACAGAGGTGTCATTGCCTTTTTCGTCCCAGGTCTCCATTGCAT
>CAZGYL010000105.1:0-11319 GCA_964529985.1 uncultured Planctomycetia bacterium
AGTACTTTCCGTTCCCGTCCGGTAGCCCCCGGCTGCTTCAGCCAGATACTCCTTACCCCGGAGATCGCCCTCAAGGAGGCGGTGAAGCGAACGCAGATCAATACACGCAACCGAATGCACCCCACTTAGAGTCACCCACAGGCGGCTTGCGTCGGGTGCAACGGCGATTCCCCACGGGTCCGCCGCCCCTTGCGATGGGTAATCCAAAAGCACCGTTGCATAGCAGCGCCTCTTTTTCAAATCGATTATGCTGAGCGCATTGGTGCTCACCCACCCTCTATCAAGCTGCGTTGTCGGGACACTGAAACGGCCCACAGTGTGAACAACGTACGCCCAGGCGCCGTCTGGTGAGACCGCTGATCCACGTACGAGCACAGATCCGGGCGGGAGCTTGATCGTCCCCGCCGGTTTCTTTTCCATAAGGTCGATAAGGCTTACGCACGCTGCGATCGACGGATCGGTGGATCGTCCCACCGGTAGGAGATTAGTTACAACAGCGAGTCTTCCGTCAGGCGTGACGGAAACTCCAAAAGGACGGCGCTCCAAAGGAATCCTCTTTCTCAGTGCCCCTGACCCAAGATCCAAAAGCCAAACACTGTTCAAACCAGCATTCAGCGCAATAAGAAGCTTGCGCGCCGGTACGGTCGCGACCGCACACACATACGGTCCCGCCTTGAAGCGGCGCTCAATCCTGCCGCCCGGCACCGAAACGCAGCACACCGTTCCGGCACCCCATTCGGCAACGTACAACTTCTTCGAGTCCGCACCCCAAGCGATCCCTCTTGGTTCTCCTTTGACTCCTACAACTGAAAGCTGTTTTCCTGAAGGGATTTCAAGTACCACCACGCGCCCGGCTGTCGCGTCGCTTGCAGCAAGAAGCTTTCCGTTCGGACTGAATGCGACATCATAAAACGAATGGTAAGAACGGCCCGCGCCTTCCGCCCGCGCAAAAGGCTGAAAGCCCGCCAGAGCCAGAAGGATCAGACCACCCGCATACAACCGCACTAAAGCAGGGATTGCGCTTCCGTTCCGAGACATAGGGTGAACTCCGCTTAAAACCGTAAGACCGACGCGGCGCTCCGAGTCCCTCCGCGCCGCTTCTCCACTTTACCAAAGAACCGGATCTTTTCCAAAGGCCTACAAGCCGCCTTCCAGGAAGGAGGCCAAATAGCGGGCGGTGTGGGATTTTTCCTTGTGGTTGAGAATCCCTTCTACACTTCCCTGATAAAGTATGCGCCCGCCTTCTTTTCCACCTTCAGGTCCCAGATCTATGATGTAATCGCAGGCTGATATCAGCTCCAGGTTGTGCTCGATGATGCATACTACGTTTCCACGGCCGGACAACCGGCGCAGTACCTCCACAAGACGCCCGACGTCCTCCATGTGCAGTCCCGTTGTAGGCTCATCCAGAACGTAAAACGTCCTCCCCCTCCCTTCAAGGGCGAGCTCTCTTGCAAGTTTGATCCTCTGGGCTTCTCCCCCTGAAAGCGTCGTGCTCGGTTGACCCAGCTCCAGGTAACCAAGCCCTATGGCCTCCAGAAACTCCAGCATGCGGTGGATGCGCGGGTACGGTTTGAAGAATGCAAGAGCTTCGCTCACGCTCATTCGCAGCACGTCTCCAACGTGCTTCCCCCCCAGCGTGACCATGAGAACTTCAGGTTTGAAGCGGTTGCCGCCGCACGCATCGCACTCCACATACACGTCGGGGAGGAAATGCATTTCGACCTTTATCCGGCCCTGCCCTCCGCAGCGCTCGCACGCACCCTCAGGGGTGTTGAATGAGAAATGCCTCTCTTTAAGCCCCCTCACCCGGGCCTCGGGCAGTTGCGCGAAAGTTTTTCTTATCTCCGTCCAAAGCCCGATGTAGGTGGCAGGTACCGATCGAGGCGTTCTTCCGATGGGGCTCTGATCCACCTCAACGACACGGGAGAAATGCTCGGCTCCGAGAAGGGCTGAAAAAGGGCCTTCAGCCCGGCAGCGCTTACCGAGAGCCCCGCGCAGTCCCGGAACAACGGTATCGCGGATAAGCGAGGATTTCCCAGCCCCTGAAACCCCGGTCACCGCGATCATACAGCCGAGGGGGAACCGCGCAGTGACCCGCTTCAAGTTGTTGGCACAAGCTCCGCGCACGATCAGCCCGGGAGCATTCTTCCGCGGAGCTTTCCCTGTCAGCGCGCCTTTACCTCTGGCTAAATAGCGACCCGTGGGTGATCTCGGCTCTGAAAGAAGTGCAATCGGCGGCCCCGCCGCCACCAACTGCCCGCCCAACTTGCCCGGGCCGGGTCCCAATTCGACAACGTAGTCGGCCCGCCGAATGGTTGCGTCATCATGCTCCACGACAACAACCGTGTTTCCGCGGTCCCTCAACTGCTCAAGCGCACAAAGCAGTTGCTCGTTGTCGCGGGGGTGCAACCCTATGGTCGGCTCGTCAAGCAGATAACACACGCCGTTCAGATTCGAGCCGAGTTGCGCTGCAAGACGTATCCGGCGGGCCTCACCGGTTGAAAGGCTCGGCACACTGCGGTTCAGGGTCAAGTATCCCAGACCTACCTGCTTCAGAAAACGTATCCGCTCGCAGACCTCCCGTACAATGGGCTCGGCGATGGGTTTGAGCCGCGGCTTTATCTTCAGTTTTTTGAGGACCTCTCCCAGAACGCTTACTTCAAGCGAAGTAAGGTCGCCCAAGCGCCACTTATCAACGCGCACCTCCCGCCACGGCAATGCAAGACGGGATCCCCCGCACTCGGGACAAACCTTTCCGTCTTCTTCACCCGTCCCTTCGCAAACGGGGCATCTTCCCCACCGCGAGAGAAAGGAAAAATTCCGAGGTTCCGGCCGCTCGTAACCCCTATGGCAGCGCGGGCAGGCCCTCTCCCTGCTCAGAACGACCTCCCGGCCTCCGCCGGTCAGAAATATCACCGTTCCTTTACCCAACTCAAGCGCCCGGTCCAGGCGCTGCCGTAAATCGCGAGGCACTCGGCCGAACCGATATGCAACAAGGTCGATATCATGCGGCACGTACCGCGTCAATTGCATACCGGGTTCAATTGGAATGATTTCCCCGTCCACGCGGGCGTATTCGAAGCCTTCGCGCAATGCGCGGTCAAAAAGATCGGTGTGGTAGCCGCGCCTGCCCCTTACTGAAGGAACGAGCAAGAACCCGCCTTCGGCCGCAAGGCGCCTCACCTCCTTGAGAATCGCCTCCTGCCCGCGCGCTTCCACGGGCACGCCGCACTGAGGGCAGTACTGGACCCCGACCCGCGCGTACAAAAGTCTCAAAAAAGGGTAGATCTCGGTTACCGTACCGACGGTGGAACGCGCAGCTCCGGCGGAGGTATGTTGCTCGATGGCTACTGTGGGCGGAATACCCTCCACGTGATCGACATCGGGCCGTTTCAACTGCTCCACGAATTGGCGCGCATAGGGAGAAAGGCAATCCAAGTACCGGCGCTGTCCTTCCGCAAAAAGTATGTCGTAGACCAATGTTGACTTGCCGGCACCGCTCAGTCCGGTCACTACAGTGAGTTTGCCGCGCGGTATTGCAACCGAAAGGTTCTTGAGGTTGTGCTCCCGAGCACCGCGGATGACGATATGCGCGGGTCTCCTCCCGGCACGCCTGGGACGCACCGCACGTCGCTTCTCGATCGGCCGGCCTTCAAGCGCGGCCTTAAGATAGGGTGCGGTAGGAGAAGCTTTGCAACTTGCAACTTCCTCCGGCGTGCCGCATGCAACGACACGCCCTCCTTCCTCCCCGCTTCCCGGCCCCAAATCGATGACGTAGTCCGCGCATTTTACGATCTCCATGTTGTGCTCAATGACGCAGACGGTGTGCCCGCGGTCAACAAGCTCACCGAAAAGAGAAAGCAATGCAGGCAGGTCGGCGACATGAAGGCCGGTTGAGGGCTCATCAAGTATGAAAAACAGTTTCTCGGATTTGCTCGCCGAGAACCGGCGGATCAGTTTCAGCCGCTGAAGCTCGCCTCCGGAAAGCGTTGTAAGAGGCTGGCCCAATTTCAAGTATCCGAGACCCAAGGTGAGAAGCGGCTGGAGCGCCCGCTTGACTTCGTCTTCGTCCGCAAAAAGATCCCATGCTTCTCTGCACGTAAGATCAAGTACATCGGCTATCGTGTGGCCGCGGTAACGTATCTCCAGCACTTCACCCGCATAACGCCTTCCTTCGCAGTCCTCGCACGGGATGAGTACGTCAGGGAGGAACTGCATTTCAACCCGCTCAAACCCCTCGCCTCCGCAGGCCCGGCACGCGCCCAAGGGCGAGTTGAAGGAAAAGTACCTCGCTGTCATCCCTGCAGATTCGGCCGCCCTCGTAGCTGCAAAAACCTTTCTTATCGGATCGAGCACTCCGCAGTAAGTAGCCGGATTCGCACGGGCGGTTTTCCCGGGCGGTGCTTGGTCCACAAGAACGATCTCGTCCACAAGATCCAGGCCCTCGATCGCCTCGCAAGGACCGACCTGCCCCGCCGGCTGCCCGATACGCGCCATGAAAGCCCGCCACAAGGTGTCGACAAGCAGTGTGCTCTTGCCCGACCCGGAGGGGCCCGTAACGCAGATAAAACGCCCGAGAGGGAAGCCGCACGTAATGCCTTTCAGGTTATGGCATGAAGCTCCTACGATCCGGATCTCTCCGCAATCGCAACCGCGCCTTTCTTTCGGGACAGGTATCGTAAGCTCACCCCGCAGGAAAGCACCGGTGCGGGACTGCGCGCAGCGCGCTACCTGCGCGGGAGTGCCTTCCGCCACTATGCGGCCTCCTTCGTGACCGGCTCCCGGTCCCAGATCTATAAGTCGATCGGCGCTGCGCACAATAAGCGGATCGTGCTCGACGACAACGACTGTGTTGCCCTGGTCGCGGATTTTGTGAAGGATTCCCAGCAGTCGCTCTCCGTCCCTGGGGTGCAGACCGATACTGGGCTCATCCAAGACGAAAAGAGTGCCCACAAGACGCGTTCCCAGCGCCGTGGTGAGGTTCACACGCTCAAGCTCGCCTCCAGAGAGCGTGCGGCTCTGCCGGCTCAGAGAAAGGTACCCCAACCCCACATCGCACAGATACCGCAACCTTGAAGCGATTTCACCCGCAAGCACTTGCAACGCGGGATCCTCCCGCTGCGCAAGGCGCTCAAAGAGGGGTGCCGACCCGCTCACCGGCATATCGAGGATTTCAGGAAGCGTGAGGCCCTCGACCTTCCACGCCCTCGCTTCCGCACGCAAGCGGCTCCCACCGCATTCAGGACAAGTCCGATAGCCGCGGTACCTGGAGAGGAAAACCCGCACGTGGAGCTTGTACTTCTTTTTTTCCAGTTTCTTGAAAAAACCCGAGACCCCGGGGAAAGACCCGTCTCCTTCAAAAATCAACTTTTTCGCCTCTTCACTCAGTTGAGCGAAAGGCACATTGGTGGGTATCCCCTTCTCCCTGCAGAATTGAAGAAGCCGGCGCCGGAACCGCCGGCCTCTCTGCGAGTTAAGCGGTTTGATAGCTCCTTGCTCAAGGGTAGCTTCGGGAACCGGCACTACAAGGGTGGGATCTATATCAATGATGTTGCCGAAGCCGTTACAGGCGGGGCACGCACCCAAAGGGCTGTTGAAACTGAAAAGCCCGGGTGTAGGCGCCGGGAGTGAAAGCCCGCAGACGGGACACACGGCTCTGCGCTTGAACGTGCGGCGGGTACCGTCCTGCTTGACGATCTCAACCGTGTCCCGTCCAAGCGTGAACGCCGTTTCAACGCTCTCGATCCTTCGGGCGCGGGAGCCTGAGCCCGAGCGCAGGCGATCTACAACTATCCTCAGGCACCCTGTCTGAACGTCCTCGGGCTTCAGCTCTTCCAAGCGTACTACATGGCCGTTCCGCAGGAATCTTGTGAATCCTTGAGAGCGAAGAGCGTTGAGGATGATCTCCGGTGCGTCGAATCCGCCCAAATCGACCGGGGCTACGACAAGAACGGTGCCATCGACACTTTCAAGATAGCGGGCCACATCAGCCGCCGTTTCGGGACGTATAGGGCGATCGCATTGCGGGCAATGCGCGGTTGCAGCGCGGCTGAATACCAGTTTCAGATAATCGGTTACAGCGGTAAGCGTTCCCACCGTCGAACGAGAGCCTTTTACCGTGGCGCTTTGTATGGCTACCGCAGCGGGTATGTTCTCGATACGTTCGGCGGCGGGAGGAGGGAGTCGTTCGAAAAACTGCCGCACATACGGAGAAAACGTCTCAACGTAGCGACGCTGACCCTCCGCATACAACGTATCGAAAGCCAAGCTTGATTTGCCGGAACCGCTTACCCCCGAGACAACAGTCAGGGTCTCAAGCTCGATTTCAAGGCTGATCTTCTTGAGATTGTTTTGTGAAACCCCGACAAGGCGGATCGAACCTCCGCCCGGTGTGACCTTTCGCAATGCAGGTGCAGATTCAAGACGCCGTCCCATGTGACCTGTCAGGAGAAACCCGTAAGAGCTCAGGCCTTCAGGGCCTTTGAGATGCCGTGCAGGCAAAGAGAAGCTTCCCGGACGCTTCTCTCCCGCCCGCTCCGGATCAGCAAGAAGCAGAAAGTCTTTTCCTCTACGAGCTTCCCGGCCTCAGCCCGCTTCCAAGCCCGAGCGATCAGGAGCCTTTCCCTTCCCCTTCCTCCTTGGCCTGATCGGACAGCGTGGAGCCCACCTTGGTAAGCACTCCGCGGGTTTCCTCCCGCAGTTCTTCGATCTCCATCAACATATGCACGACGTTCTGCACGTCGGCTTCCATCTCGGCTAAACGTTTTTCGATTTGGCGTAACCGCCGCTCCAACTCCTCGCGCTGGGGATCAGGTCCGGCCGCCTGCACTTGGGGCGGTGGAGCCTGCTGAGCCTCCCCTATCTTGCGCTTCAACTCCCCGACGTACCGCTCCAGCTCGGTGATTCCACTGAGATTCTCCCGGGCGCGTTTCGGATCGTGCTTGCCCAGGAGGTTCCAGATCCGGCCGTTAATGGCGGTGAGTTTCTCCCGCAGCGAGGTCAACTGAGCAAGGACGTTGTCCTCGTCGAGCATGATCGCCGTATCGCAGAGTTCATCGATTATCTGCGCCGCGTCGTATTGCTTCAGGGCATCCGGGGCGATACCAAGGACCCGCTGAATCTTCTTCTGGACCTCCGGGGGAACCTCCGCCATAGTCTCACGCTCCGTTAACTTCCGACAACAAGACACAACCCCTGTGCACGCCACAGGGGCGGGGCCGGCCGAAAAGCCCGATCCTATATTAGAACCACAGGTCCGGCCGAAGTGCCAGTTACAACAGGGGAAAAATCCCTTACCCGCGCTGTTTCGGCCCTGCGTTCTCCCGCCGCGCTACGCGTCTCAAAAGCTCCAGAGTGCGCTGAAGCACCGTTTCAGGGGCTATCTCGGTCATGCAGCGGTGATCCGTCGGACAGACGCGCTTGTGGCAGCCCAGGCACTCCACCCCTGAAGCAGCCACCACCTCCTGCCGCTCCAAGCAGTAAGCTGTGTAGCGCGGATCCGTCGGTCCGATAATCGTAACGGTAGGGATCCCCAAAGCGACCGCGATATGCCGCATGCCGCTGTCTGCGGTGATGAGAACGGCGCAGCGCTCAAGAAACGCCTTACATTCTCCCAAGGAAAGCGGCGAGGCGGCTGTTGAAATGATCGGGCTTGAAGCAGCTGAGGTAATCCGCTCGGCAAGAGGCTCCTCCCCGGGTGCTACAAACACGACCGCCCGCAGTCCCAGCTCCTTGTACAATCCGGCAGCGACAGCTGCAAAACGCCCGGGCTCCCAAATCTTGCTGGGGCCGTACGCCGCACCCGGGCTCAAGCCCACAAGCTTCTCCCCTTCCTCAATGCCCAGGGTGCGAGCCTGCGCGCGACCGGCCTCGCGCTCCTTTTCGGTTACAGTAAGTTCAGGGTGGTCGCCCTGCCACGGAAACGGCACAGCCTCGGTCAACCTTCGCCAGTACGTGGGCATGGGCTCGGGCAGACGCCTCCGGCCCTCTCCCGGCGGAGCTTTGAGCGCACAGGTCAGGAGAAAAGCGCGGCCCTGCTGGGCATAGCCGATCCGTCTCTTTGCCCCGGCCACAAAAGGCAGAACAGCGGAACGGAAGGAATTGGGCAACACAAGCGCCAAATCCACACAGCCGCGCAGCCGCAACCCCTCGCGTATACTCTCACTGACGGTTTCCGTGCGGAGAGGCAGGAATTCGTCCACGAAACCCGAGCCGTTCAGAAGCTCTGCGAGCTTCGGCCTTCCGGCTGCAATGATCTTTCCCCCGGGAGCGCCCATACGCACGCAGCGCAGAACGCAGGTCGCCATGACCGCGTCGCCCACCCAATTGGGGAGCCTTATGAAAACGGTGGATCGATCCGCCGGCGGGATCTCCTTTTGTTCTGGAGGTCCGGTCACGTCTTCCCAGCTCCGCGCGCAGCCCGTTCCCGCTGCAGCAAACCCTCGAACCTTTTCTTGTCCTGAGCCCACAGGTACGCGTGGTACGCGTCGATCAAGCCTTCGCGATAACGCTGCATTATCGCGTCATCCATAAGCTGCATGCCTTCTCCACGGCCGGCTTCGATCAGCGAGACGATCTTGTAAATCGCCCCTTCGCGGATCATGTTGCCCAAACTGAAGGACCAAAGCAGAATTTCGTTGACAGGCACTCTGCCTTTCCCGTCCTTTTTCGGTATGAGCAATTGTGCGACCACACCGCGCAGGGCCACCGAAAGCATCGTGCGCACCTGATTCTGCTGGCTTTCGGGGAAAACATCAATGATCCGGTCCACCGTTTTGGCTGCGCTGTTTGTATGCAAAGTGGCGAAAACCAAGCTGCCCAGTTCCGCGGCGGTTATGGCAAGACCGATGGTCTCAAGGTCGCGAAGCTCGCCGACAAGGATAACGTCGGGATCCTGCCGTGTCGCAGCTCGAAGAGCCGAAGCGAAGCTCGGCGCATCGATGCCCACTTCCCTTTGACTTATGTAGCTGCGTTTGCAGGTATGCACGTACTCGATCGGCTCCTCGATCGTTATGATATGCCGCGAAAAGTTCCGGTTTATGTAATCAATGATCGCGGCCAGCGTAGTCGATTTTCCGCTTCCGGTAGGTCCGGTGCACAACACAAGCCCGTTTCTCAAGTGGGCGTAGGACTCAACCACCTCGGGAATGCCGAGTTCCTTGCACGTGCGTATCTTATGCGGAATAAGCCTGAAAACTCCGCCCATGCCGTTTTGCTGCACGAAGTAATTGACGCGGAAACGAGCGACCCCGGGCAGAGCATAGGCCCAGTCCAAATCCTGTTTCTTGAGAAACAGCTCCCGCCGCTTTTCGTCCAATAAAGGCAACAAGTAGTCCCGCACCTGGCTGTCCGGCCACGGAGGCTCTCCGTCGATCGGCACAAGCTTCCCGTGGATGCGGATCTTCGGGACCACGCCGGCACAAACATGCAAATCCGTGCCGTCGCAATCACCCACCATTCTCAAGTAACGATCGATCGGATAGGCCACGTCGCCCCCTTTTGGGAGGAGCCTCCACGCCTCTCAGCCCACAACCGGCGGCCGCTCGCCTTTCTTGCGGCCGAACCGTTCGGGCACAGTGGCGTAGTACTGGGCGGCCTCCCGCGTTATCAGACCTTTGTCAAGCAATTCCTGAATGGAATCATCCATTATCTTCATTCCCAGGCGCGCTCCGGTCTGCAACACCGAAGGCAACTGGAATGTCTTTCGGTCCCGGATCAGGTTTGCCACCGCCGGGGTGGCGAACATGATCTCCAGAGCCGGCTCCCGGCCCAAACCGTCCTTGCGCGGGATGAGCTGCTGCGAAATAACCCCGCGCATGGATTCGGCGACCATTGCACGAACCTGCTCCTGCTCCTTCGGAGGAAAGACATCTATGATCCTGTCGATCGAACGAACCGCCGTGGTCGTATGCAGCGTCGCTAAAACCAAGTGCCCGGTCTCAGCGGCTGTGATCGCTACGGAAATGGTCTCAAGATCCCGCATTTCCCCGATTGCGATCACATCGGGGTCAGCTCTCAACGCCGAACGCAAAGCGGTTGCGAAGTTCTCCGTGTGGACTTTCACCTGACGCTGATTGACGTTGCAGTTCTTGCTCTGAAAAACGTATTCAATGGGATCCTCGATCGTAACAACGTGATCCTGCCGCTCCTGGTTGATTATCTCAAGAAGAGCAGCCATGGTGGCGGATTTCCCGCAGCCGGCGGGCCCTGTAATAAGCACGATGCCCTGGGTGTACTTTGTAAAACGATCCAAGTACTGGGGAAGGTGGAGCTCGGCCAGAGTCGGGATCTTCCGCGGTATGATTCGGAAAACCGCATCGATACCCAGACGCTGGCGGTAAACGCTTGTGCGGTACCGCCCGTGATCCCGCTGGAGGCAAAAATCCACATCGAGTCTCTCGTTGAAAACACGCTTCTCGTAATCACCCATCAGCTCGAAAATCTTTCTCTCGAGCTCTTTCGCTTCGTAAGGCGGGTGATTCAGAAAAACGTGACTGCCGTGAATCCGCATGAAAGGCGGAGCTCCCACATGACAGTGCAAATCCGAAGCTCCGAGCCTGCGCGCTTCCTGTAACAGCGAGTCAATCGGTTCGCGGGCGAACCGGCTGAAATCCATTCGCCGGACATCTTCGACCGTGTAAGTGCGCTCAGCCTCACCCAAGTCCGCGCCGGGTTTTGCGGCCGCCGTTCGGGACTCGTTCCCGGCGGCCGCGTTCTTGCGCCGTATGAGGCCTTCAACAGCCTGGATCTGCTTTTCGGTCAGCACAGCCTTCCTGCGCATGACCTCGGCCAGGGGAACGCCCTCTCTCTCCGCTTCGTTCAGGCATTGATTGACCACAGACTCAGAGGCGAGCTTGTTGTGGATTACTATGCGCGCAAAGAGACGGTCCTCACTTGTGAGGGGCATACCATTTCTCCTTTGTGCTTCCGGAGGATCAATCTTACCACGGGAGAATTAAAGCACAAAGCCGCCGGCCCGCTCCTACTTCAGCACGGCGTTCAGCCTGCGCTCCAACGCCTCCTCTCCCCGCCCCAGAACCATTCGAATCGCCACCACCCGCCAGGGCATCCCCACCGAAAGCCGAGCCAGCTTGGTTGCATCTTTTTCGGTTGTAAGGACGACTTCAGCTCCGGCCGCCCGCGCCTGAGCTTCCACAAAAACAACGTCCTGCTGCCGCCACTTATGGTGATCTCTCAGGGCGTATGTACCTGCGCAGGTTATCCCTTCCCGCCGGAGCAACCTGAAGAATGAAACCGGATTGCCGATCCCGCACACTGCATAGACCGGCCGCGAAGGGCGGGCGGCTTCCTCCCCCT